>JACMQP010000445.1 GCA_014376915.1 Ramlibacter sp. | reverse complement strand
TCTTCGCCGGAGCCTTTTTGGCAGCCGATTTCTTGGCTGCCGGACGCTTCGCAGCTGCCTTCTTCGCCGGTGCCTTCTTCGCGGCTACCTTTTTCGCAGGAGCCTTCTTTGCTGCCGACTTCTTCGCAGCGGGACGCTTCGCCGTGGCTTTCTTAGCCGTAGCTTTTTTCGCAGTTGCCATTTCTATTTCTCCTTGATCAAGTTGATCAACATCAACTAAAGAAGCACTCCATGCTTGTTGGTTGCATGAAGCGATCCATGGAGTTGGGCTCGTGCCCAGCTCCATGAACACCGGTGCCCGGACCGTCCCCCCGCTCTTCGGCGCGGTCGTCGGTCCGTGCAAATCTCAGGTCCATCCCGTCTTGTTTCCCTTTAGTCCCAGCTCAGCGCGCCGCCGGACTGGTACTCGATCACGCGGGTTTCGAAGAAATTGCGCTCTTTCTTCAAGTCAATCATTTCGCTCATCCACGGGAACGGGTTTTCCTCGTTCGGAAACAGCGCTTCCAGACCGATCTGCGTGGCGCGGCGGTTCGCAATGTAGCGCAGGTAGCCCTTGAACATGGATGCGTTCATGCCGAGCACACCGCGCGGCATGGTGTCCTCGGCGTACTTGTATTCAAGCTCGACGGCCTGCTGGAACAGCGTCTTGATCTCGGCCTTGAATTCGGCCGTCCACAGGTGCGGGTTCTCGAGCTTGAGCTGGTTGATCAGGTCGATGCCGAAATTGCAGTGCATCGATTCGTCGCGCAGAATGTATTGGTACTGTTCGGCGGCGCCCGTCATCTTGTTCTGCCGGCCGAGCGCCAGGATCTGGGTGAAGCCGACGTAGAAAAACAGGCCTTCCATCAGGCAAGCGAAGACGATCAGCGACTTGAGCAGCGTCTGGTCGTTCTCGGGTGTTCCGGTGTGGAAGTTTGGGTCCATGATCGCCTCGATGAAGGGGATCAGGAACTGGTCTTTGTCGCGGATCGACTGCACCTCGTTGTAGGCGTTGAAAATTTCCGCCTCGTCCAGACCGAGCGACTCCACGATGTATTGGTAGGCGTGGGTGTGGATCGCTTCCTCGAACGCCTGGCGCAGCAGGAACTGGCGGCACTCCGGCGCCGTGATGTGGCGGTAGGTGCCCAGCACGATGTTGTTGGCGGCCAGTGAATCGGCGGTCACGAAGAAGCCGAGGTTGCGCTTGATGATGCGGCGCTCGTCCTCGGTCAGACCGTTCGGGTCTTTCCACAAGGCGATGTCGCGATTCATGTTCACTTCCTGCGGCATCCAGTGGTTGGCGCAGGATGCAAGATACTTTTCCCAGGCCCACTTGTACTTGAACGGCACCAACTGGTTGACGTCGGTCTGGCCGTTGATGATGCGCTTGTCGGCCGCGTTCACGCGGCGGTGCGCAGTGGCCTGCACCACGCGAGCGGCGACGGTGCCGGCCGCCGGGCGCACTGCGCCGTCGTCGAGCGTGCGCGTAGCGGGTGAGTTTTCGGAAGGGGCTTGCGAAAGAGGTGAATGGCTCACCTCGCGGCTCTGAATGAAGCCGCTGTTCAATTGCGTTGGCGGTGTGGGCTTGACTTCTTCGTCCCAGGTCAACATAGGTTTTCCAATGCTCGAATGATATGAGCAGTGATGCGGAATGAAAAGTGTTCGTTCACATCACTGCCCGATTGTGTTGCTCAATTGCATCGGTGTTTTGTCAGAGAACACCGACAGTTTTTTCCGTTGTCGTGATCACTGGCAGGCTTCGCAACCCGGGTCGTCGATCGCGCAGAACTTGATGTCGGTCGCGGGCGATGCATCCAGCTGCGCACGCGAGTCATAAATTTGCGCACGCGCAGAAACCGCCGCTGCATCGAGCGCGCTCACGCCGCCGTGAGCCTGTGCACCCGACGACACCGCGTTCAGCCGGCCCGACGTCACCGTCGACTTTTCGGTCTGCGTCGCGCTGATCGTGCGCAGGTAATAAGTGGTCTTCAGGCCGCGGATCCAGGCCAGCTTGTAGGTGTCGTCCAGCTTCTTGCCCGACACGCCCGACATATAGATATTGAGCGACTGCGCCTGGTCGATCCACTTCTGGCGCCGGGCCGCCGCTTCCACCAGCCAGGTCGTCTCCACCTCGAAGGCCGTCGCGTACAGCGCCTTCACTTCCTGCGGCACGCGGTCGATCGGCCGCAGCGAGCCGTCGAAATGCTTCAGGTCCATGACCATCACGTCGTCCCACAGGCCCAGGCGCTTCAAGTCTCGCACCAGGTAGTGGTTGATGACGGTGAACTCTCCCGACAGGTTGGACTTGACAGACAGGTTGCCGAAGCAGGGCTCGATCGACGCGTCGACACCGATGATGTTGGAGATGGTGGCCGTCGGGGCGATGGCCACGCAGTTGGAGTTGCGCATGCCGTCCTGGGCGATCTTCTTGCGCAGCGTGTCCCAATCGAGGCTCATCGAGCGGTCGACCTCCAGGTATGGCGAGGCCTTGCCGGCGCCGCCGCCGCGTTGCTCGGCGAGCAGGTCCAGCGTGTCCAGCGGCAGGATGCCCTTGTCCCAGAGCGAACCCTTGTAGCTCGAATACTTGCCGCGCTCGCGGGCCAGCTCGGTCGACGCCCAGTAGGCGTAGTAGCAGACGGCTTCCATCGAGCGGTCGGCGAATTCCACCGCCTGCTCGGAGGAGTACGGGATGCGCAATTCGTACAGCGCGTCCTGAAAGCCCATCACGCCCAAACCGACGGGGCGATGTCGCAGGTTGGAGTCGCGGGCCTTCTTGACGGCGTAGTAGTTGATGTCGATTACGTTGTCGAGCATGCGCATCGCCGTCGTGATGGTCTTCTTGAGCTTGTCATGGTCCATCGCGCCGTCCTTCAGGTGCTGGAGCAGGTTGACGGAGCCCAGGTTGCAGACGGCCGTTTCGGTATCGCTGGTGTTGAGCGTGATCTCGGTGCAGAGATTGGACGAGTGCACCACGCCGGCGTGCTGCTGGGGCGAGCGCACGTTGCACGCATCCTTGAAGGTGATCCAGGGATGGCCGGTCTCGAACAGCATCGTCAACATCTTGCGCCACATGTCGGCGGCCTGGACGGTCTTGCTCGGCTTGATCTCGCCGCGCCTGGCCTTCTCTTCGTAGGCGACGTAGGCCTGCTCGAAGTCGATCCCGAACTTGTCGTGCAGGTCGGGCACGTTGGAAGGCGAGAACAGCGTCCATTCGCCTTTTTCCATCACCCGGCGCATGAACAGGTCGGGGATCCAGTTGGCCGTGTTCATGTCGTGCGTGCGGCGGCGGTCGTCGCCGGTGTTCTTGCGCAGCTCCAGGAACTCCTCGATGTCCAGGTGCCAGCTTTCCAGGTAGGTGCAGACCGCGCCCTTGCGCTTGCCGCCCTGGTTCACCGCCACGGCGGTGTCGTTGACCACCTTCAGGAACGGCACCACGCCCTGCGATTCGCCGTTGGTGCCCTTGATGTGCGAGCCGAGCGCGCGCACCCGGGTCCAGTCGTTGCCCAGGCCGCCGGCGAACTTGGACAGCAGCGCGTTTTCCTTGATCGATTCGTAGATGCCGTCGAGGTCGTCCGGCACCGTCGTCAGGTAGCAGGAGGACAGCTGCGAGCGCAGCGTACCGGCGTTGAACAGGGTCGGCGTGCTGGACATGAAGTCGAAGCTGGACAGCACTTCGTAGAACTCGATGGCGCGCGCCTCACGGTCGATCTCGTTGAGCGACAGGCCCATGGCGACGCGCATGAAGAACGCCTGTGGCAGCTCGATGCGGGTCTTGCGTTCGTGCAGGAAGTAGCGGTCATACAGCGTCTGCAGGCCGAGGTAATCGAACTTCAGGTCGCGCTCGGCCTTCAACGCGCCACCGAGCTTCTTCAGGTCGAACTGCAGCAGCTTCTCGTCCAGCAGCTCGGCATCGACGCCGCGCTTGATGAAGCCGGGGAAGTAGTCGGGATAGCTTTGCGCCATCTCGGACGGCGGCAGGTCGCGGCCCAGCACTTCCTTGAAGATGGTGTGCAGCAATAGCCGCGCTGTGGCGTACGTGTAGTCGGGGTCCTTCTCGATCAGCGTGCGCGCGGCCAGGATCGACGCCTTGTAGACCTCGTCCATCGGCACGCCGTCGTACAGGTTGCGCATGGTCTCGGCCATGATCGGATCGGGCTTGACGTCGGCGCCCAGGTTCTGACATGCCGAGTTGATCAGGCCCTTCAGGTGGTCCAGGTCCAGCGGCACGCGCTCGCCGCCATCCAGCACATGAATGACCGGCGCCTTCGGGGCGTCCGGTGCCGCCTGCTTGGCGCGCTCCTGCGTGCGGCGCTCGCGGTACAGCACGTAGGCGCGGGCGATCTCGTGATGGCCGCCGCGCATCAGGCCGAGTTCGACCTGGTCCTGCACGTCCTCGATGTGGAAGGTGCCGCCGCCCGGACGCGAACGCACCATGGCGCGGATCACGGCTTGCGTGAGACCGTCGACGGTTTCGCGCACGCTGGCCGATGCGGCGCCCTGCGTGCCGTGCACGGCGAGGAAGGCTTTCATCATCGCGATGGCGATCTTGTTCGGCTCGAACGGCACCACAGAACCGTTGCGGCGGATGATCTGGTAATGGGCTAGCGGGTTGGCGGAAGCGCCCGCCAGGTCGGCGCTGGCAGAGCCGGCGGCGAAGCCTGCGGCCCTGGAGATGGAAGCGGTGTTGACAACTGTTTGCATGTTTCCTCGTTACGCGTTCTTGGAGTCATTCCAGCTTCAGGGGCCTGGAGAAAGGTTTTTATTTTGCGCTTGCGGACACTATATCTAGTGCCTTTCGGCTTTACAAGCGCTATAGGTAGTGGTTCTCCAGAACGCGGGCAGTGCAAATGCTGTGGAAAAACTGTTGATCACGCGGCCCTGCCCGGCGGCGGCCCGCGCAAACCCGTGAGCCGCGTCCGCCGTGCCAGCAGCGGTGCGGGTTTGTGCGCCGTTTGGTCCTGATTCCGGCGCCAGCCGTGGTGCGCGCCAGTGCCTGCGTCGCTGTGCGTAACCCCTGCGACGCCGCCCGGCGCCAACGAGATCCGTGCCCAGCAGCCGTCGGCGTTGCCCCATCGCAACTTCCACCGATGCGCTACATGTGGGGGCAGCGTGCCGGAAACCCACTACCTATAGCGTATTTCGTAGCACGGCGGGAAATCGTCCGCAGGCCCATCCGAGCGCGTTTCGCAAGGCCTTCCACTCGAAGCAAGCGCCAGGATCCTGCTTGCGGCCGGGCGCGATGTGCTCATGGCCTGCGACATGGTCGATCGGGTAGCGCTGCGCGATGGCGGCACAAAGGTCAGCCAGGGTTTCATACTGGGCCAGCTCGAAAGCGCCGCCCTCGAGGCCTTCCAGCTCGATGCCGATCGAGTCGTCGTTGCAGTTGTCGCGGCCGCGGTAATGGGACTGGCCGGCATGCCAGGCGCGGTCGTCGCAGCTGACGAACTGCCACAGCTCGCCGTTGCGCCGGATATAGAAATGCGACGACACCTGCATCCCTTCGATCTGCGCGAAGTAAGCGTGCGCGTGCCAGTCGAGGGAGTTGGTGAACAGCCGCTGTACTTCGTCGCCGCTGTACTGGCCCGGGGGCAGGCTAATGGAGTGCACCACGATCAGGTCGATGACCGAGTCGGGCGGCCGTGGCCCGAAATTGGGTGACGCCAGCTGGCGCGCGAAGCCGTACCGGCCGGCCAGCCACAGCGGGCTGGCCGGGCCTTCTTCAGGCCCGGTCATCTTGCGGCTCGTCGCTACCCGGCGCTGCGATCGCCAAGCGCGCGATGCGGTAGCGAATCTGCCGCAGGCTCAACCCCAGCCGGTGGGCCGCGGCGGTACGGTTGAAGCCGCTTTCCTGCAGCGCCTTGACCAGGATCTCGCGCTCCTGCTGGTCCAGGTAGGCCTGCAGGTCGCCCGGCATCACGTGTGGCGGAGGCGCGGTGCGGGCCGATGCGAACGCGGCCGGTTCCGGCTCGTTCAGCGCCGGTCCGGCCGGCGCCGCCACTTGGCTGGGCGCGAAATCGACCTGCAACTCGTCGCCATCGCTCAACGCCACCGCACGGTGCAGCAGGTTCTCCAGTTCGCGCACGTTGCCGTTCAGGGGGTGGGCGCACAACTGCGACAGCACCGAGGGCGACAACACCGGCACCGGCATCGACGACTCACTGGCGATGCGCGCCATCAGCGCCTCGCACAGGGCGGGCAGGTCGTCGCGTCGCTCGCGCAGCGGCGGCACCAGGATCTCGATCACGTTCAGGCGGTAATACAGGTCCTGCCGGAAGCGGCCTGCCAGCACGTCGGCGGCCAGATCCTTGTGGGTGGCGCTGACGATTCGAACGTCGACGGCGTCTTCCTGGGTCGAGCCGAGCGAGCGCACCTGGCGCTCCTGAATGGCGCGCAACAGCTTCGATTGCATGGCCAGCGGCAGGTCGCCGATCTCGTCGAGGAACAGCGTGCCGCTGCGCGCCGCCTGGAAATAGCCTTGGCGGTCCTGGGTGGAGCCGGTGTAGGAGCCCTTGCGCGCGCCGAAGAATTCGGCTTCCAGCAGCGACTCGGGAATAGCGCTGCAGTTCACCGCCACGAACGGCCCGTCGGCGCGATGGCTGCAGGCATGGACAGCGCGGGCGACCAGCTCCTTGCCGGTGCCGGACTCGCCGCGCACCAGCACCGGTGCCATGCTGCGCGCCACCTTGGCGATGCGTTCCTTGACCTGTTGCATGACCGCCGACTCGCCGACCAGCCGATCCAGCGCCGCCCGGCTGCTGGCTGGGCGGTCGCCGCTGGCCTGCGCGCGCGCAGGCGCAGCGCGGCCGGAACGCGCCGGCGATTCCTGGATCGCCGCCGCCACCACGCCGCGGAACTGTTTCAGGTCCACCGGCTTCGTGAGGTAATCGAAAGCGCCGGCCTTGAGCGCCTCCACGGCGTTCTCGGCCGAGCCGTAGGCCGTCATGACGACGCAGCGCTCCGGCCGCTGCTGGTCGAGCATGCGGTGCAACAATTCCAGCCCGAGGCCGTCGGGCAGCCGCATGTCGGTGATCACCGCGTCGAAGCGGTGCGCAGCCAGCTGCTGAAACGCCTCAGCCAGGGTCGCCGCCGCTTCGACACGGTAGCCTTCGCGCAGCAAGGTGAGCTCGTACAGCGTGCGCAGGTCGGGTTCGTCGTCGACGACCAGAACGTGCGCGGGTGATACGGAAGGGGCAACCATCAGGCGGCTATTGTGGCAAATGACGCGTTGCCCGCAAGTGCCGGCCCGTCGGCGCGGAACGCAACGATGAATTCGTTGCCCTGGCGCGGCGCTGCGCCAGGGCCGATGCCGCGCCGATAGCTGATCTGGGCGCCATGGCGCTCGCACAGTTCGCGGCAGATATACAGGCCCAGCCCGCTGGAGCGGCTCTCCGACGAGAAGAACGGCTCGAACAGGTGCTGGCGCACTGTTGCCTCCAGCGGCGGGCCGTCGCTCCAGACCCGCAGCGCGGTCTCGCGGCCGACCCGCTGGGTCAGCACCCGGATCGACGCCGGTTCGCTGCTCGCGTAGCGGTGCGCGTTGTCCAGCAGATTGATCAGTACGCGCCGCAGGTGGTCGGCCTCGAATGCGACTTCGGTGCCGCCGCAGGCCAGCGACAGCGCGAGCCGTTCGCCGACGCCGGCCTGCCGGGCCCAGTCGGAGCAGTCGGCGTTGACCGATTCGTCCAGGGCCAGTTTGAGCGGGACGAATTCGGCCCCCTGGTGCTGGACCCGCGAAATGTTCAGGATCTCGTCGACGATCTGTGCCAGCCGCTTCGCGTTCTGCCGCACCAGCGCGCTGAGCTGGCGTTGCGACGGATCGACCAGGTCTTCCTCCAGCAGCGCGTTGGCCTGCGCGATGGCGGCCAGCGGGTTGCGGATCTCGTGCGCCACGGCAGCCGACATGCGGCCCATGGCCGCCAGCTTCTCGGTACGCAGCCGGGCTTCCAGCTCGCGCAGGTCCTGCAGGAACATCACGCACAGGCTGTGCGCGAGGTCGTCCTGAGCCGCGGTGAGCCGGGTGCGGACCTGGACCCGGCGCGGGCTGCCGACGCCGTCGTCGATGGCCACATCGGCCCGCTGCGACATTTCGGTGGTGAAGGTCAGGCGCGCCAGTTCCGCCAGCGGCTGCCATGGCATGTGCGCCGTCAGCAGCAAGGAGTGGGCGAGGGAAGTGGCGGCGTTGCCCAGCTGCGCGCGCGCCGCCGGATTGGCCGCGCGCACCCGGCCGTCGGCGTCCACCACCAGCACGCCGTCGCCCAGGTTTTCGATGATCAGCTCGTTGACCTGGGCCTGCACGCGGGCGACTTGCCGGCTGTTGCGCGCGGCGGATTCCTCGCGCGCCAGCCGGGCGGCCAGCTGGTTGACCAGCACGGCCACCGCGAAGTAGCCCATGCCCGTCAGGCCGGCCTGCAGGAAGCGCGTCGCCAGGTCCTGCGGCGCTTGCAGCACCATCACCCAGGCTTCGGCCAGCAGCAGGAGGGCGACGCCGGCGGCGACGCCAAGCGCCAGCAGGCGCGAGCCCAGCACGGCCGCCATCAGCACCGGCAGCGCGAACAGCGGCCCGTAGTTGATGTTGCCGGCCTGCAGCAACTGCAGGGTCGAGAACGCCACCAGGTCGACCCCGATGGTGGACACCCACTGCGGATCGAAGGCGCTGCCCGGCGGCTGCGGCCGCGCGAACAGCCTCACCGCCAGCGTTGCCGCCAGGTAGGCGCCGCACAGGCCGACCAGCCAGTCGCTGGTCCCCAGCAGGCCGCCCAGCAGCGTGTACAGCGTTGCCAGCATGGCCAGCAGCACCAGCGCGATCGTCACCCGCGCGGTCATGAAGCCGCGCCACAGCCGGTCGAACGGCGTGTCGCCGATCAACTCCAGTGTCGACTCGGCCCAGGGGACGGAGGAGGGATTGGCCATTCAGCCGCCGGCGCGCTGCCGGTGTTCCTGGCAACAGTAGAGACTGCCATCAGGCCCGGCCAGCGCATCGTTGCGCGGAAGGTGCACCGGGCACACTGCACAGCGCACCATGTCCTGGGGCGCCGACAGCGGAGTCGGCGACGCGGGCCGCTGCTGCTCCCGCTTTTCGACGCGGCGGTTGTTGCGCCAGAGCCAGACCGCCACCAGCACCACGACGAGCACCAGCAGATACTTCATGGCGCGCGCCCCAATACCACTTCGAGCACGAAGCGCGACCCGACATACGACAGCAGCAGCAGCAGGGCGCCGATGTAAAGAAAGCGCATTGCCTTGCGGCCGCGCCAGCCGAAACGCGCCCGCCCGAGCAGCAGCAGGGCGAAGGCAATCCACGACAGCACCGAGAAAACGGTCTTGTGGTCCCACTTCCAGGCCTTGCCCTGTCCGTAGAGCGTTTCGGTAAAGAGAAAGCCGGCCGCGAGCGTCGCCGACAGCAACACGAAACCGGCGCCGACGAAGCGGAAGGTCAGGCGCTCGAGCGTTAGCAATGGCACGCCGGCGCGGGGTTGGACCGCCTGCCGGATCTCACGCTCGGCCCGCGTCATGAGCCAGGCATGCACCACCGCGGCCGCGAACAGGCCGTAGGAGGCAATGCCCAGCGCCCAGTGCAGAGGCAGCCAGGGCGAGGCAGCGGCGTGCAGCGGCGTGCCGGGAAAGACCAGCGCCAGCAAGACGGCCGCCGTGCCCAGTCCGGCCAGGGCCCAGCGCGCCTGCAGCTGCGGGAAGAACTTCTGCTCCACCGCATAGACGGTCAGCACCAGCCAGGCGGTGACGGACAGCGCCGGGGCGAAGCCGAAGCGCGGGGCGTCGCCTAGCAGGCCCAGCCCCAGCACCAGCGCATGCAGCAGCCATGCGACCAGCAAGGCCAGCCTGGCGGCTTGGTCAGTGAGGAAGCGGGCGGCTGCCGCAGGGACGGCATAGGCAGCGGCAGCGGCCAGGGCCAGCAACATGGTCACGGGGGACGCACTGGCTAGAATCATGGGTCCACAGTTTAGCCCCTTGCTTCATCCGTCCGAAGCACTCAACGGCAGCGCCGAAGCACCTTTCACCCATGGCCTCCGCCCTCTCCGACAAACTCTCCCGCCTGGTCAAGGAAATGCGTGGCCAGGCCCGTATTACCGAGGACAACGTTCAGGCCATGCTGCGCGAAGTGCGCATGGCCCTGCTGGAGGCTGACGTTGCGCTGCCGGTCGTGCGCGACTTCATCGCCCGGGTCAAGGACAAGGCGATGGGCCAGGAAGTGCTCGGCTCGCTGTCGCCCGGCCAGGCGCTGGTGGGCATCGTCAGCCGCGAACTGGCGGCGACCATGGGCCAGGGCATCAGCGACATCAACCTGCAAGCGCAGCCGCCGGCCGTGATCCTGATGGCCGGCCTGCAGGGTGCGGGCAAGACCACCACCACCGCCAAGCTGGCCAAGCACCTGATCGAGAAGCGCAAGAAGAAGGTGCTCACGGTTTCCGGCGACGTGTACCGGCCCGCCGCCATCGAGCAGTTGAAGACGGTCACGAAGCAGGCGGGCGCCGAGTGGTTCCCCAGCACTCCCGACCAGAAACCCGCCGACATCGCCCGCGCGGCGCTCGACTACGCGAAACGCCAGTACTTCGACGTGTTGCTGGTCGACACGGCCGGCCGGCTGGCGATCGACGAAGTGCTGATGGGCGAGATCAAGGAACTGCATGCGATCCTGAATCCGGTGGAAACGCTGTTCGTGGTCGACGCCATGCAGGGCCAGGACGCGGTCAACACGGCCCGGGCCTTCAGCGAAGCGCTGCCGCTGACCGGCATCGTCCTGACCAAGCTCGACGGCGATTCGCGCGGCGGCGCGGCGCTTTCGGTGCGGCAGATCACCGGCGCGCCGATCAAGTTTGCCGGGGTCAGCGAGAAGATCGACGGGCTGGAGGTGTTCGACGCCGAGCGCCACGCGGGCCGGATCCTCGGCATGGGCGACATCGTCGCGCTAGTCGAGCAGGTCACCGCCGGTGTCGATATGCAGGCGGCGCAGAAGCTGGCGGCCAAGGTCAAGAGCGGCGAAGGGTTCGACCTGAACGACTTCCTGTCGCAGATCCAGCAGATGAAGAGCATGGGCGGGCTGTCGCAGCTGATGGACAAGCTGCCGGCCCAGATGCAGGCCAAGGCCGGCCAGGTCGACATGGACAAGGCCGAGAAGGACATTCGCCGCAAGGAAGGAATCATCCAGAGCATGACGCCGCTGGAGCGGCGCAAGCCCGACCTGATCAAGGCCACCCGCAAACGCCGCATCGCCACCGGCGCCGGCGTCCAGGTTCAGGAAGTGAACCGGCTGCTCAACGAGTTCGAGCAGATGCAGACCATGATGAAGAAGATGAAGGGCGGCGGCCTGATGAAGATGATGAAGCGCATGGGTGGCGGCAAGGGCGGCATGCCCAGGATGCCGTTCTGACGCGCTGCTTCGGCCAGCATGCCCCCGCTGGCCAAGCAGCCCATTTCCTGATCGACGGCTGCCTTTTTTCTAGGCGACAGTGACAACTTCACCGCGCAGCGAATGCGGGTTCGCTTCGGTGATCCGCACGTCGACCATCTGGCCGACCAGCCGGTCCGGTCCGCGGAAATTGACCATGCGGTTGCATTCGGCGCGGCCGGCAAGCTCGCTCGCGTCCTTGCGGGACGGCCCTTCCACCAGCACCTTCTGCACGGTGCCGACGCGGCTGGCGCTGATGCTGCGGATGTTCGCCTCGATCACGGCCTGCAGTTCCTGCAGGCGCTTGAGCTTGACCGCGTGCGGCGTCTCGTCGTGCAGCGTCGCAGCCGGCGTGCCGGGCCGCGGGCTGAAGATGAAGCTGAAGCTGTTGTCGAAGCCGACATCGTCGATCAGCTTCATCATCTTGCCGAAGTCGTCGTCGGTCTCGCCGGGAAAGCCGACGATGAAGTCGCTGGACATCGCCATCTCCGGCCGCACTGCGCGCAGCTTGCGCACTGTGCTCTTGTATTCCGTGGCCGTGTAGCCGCGCTTCATCGCCATCAGGATCCGGTCGCTGCCGTGCTGCACCGGCAGGTGCAGATGGCTCACCAGCTTGGGAATCCTGGCGTAGGCTTCAACCAGCCGCTGGGTGAATTCGTTCGGGTGGCTGGTGGTGTAGCGGATGCGTTCGATGCCGGGGATTTCGGCGACGTATTCCAGCAGCAGCGCAAAGTCGGCGATCTCCACGGCGCCCGTGCCGTTCGGTCCCTTGTGGCCCATCCGTCCGCGGTAGGCGTTGACGTTCTGTCCGAGCAGCGTCACTTCCTTGACGCCCTGGTCGGCCAGCCCCGCCACTTCCACCAGCACGTCGTCGAACGGCCGCGACACCTCCTCGCCGCGCGTGTAGGGCACCACGCAATAGCTGCAGTACTTGCTGCAACCTTCCATGATGCTGATGAATGCGGTGCAACCGTCAACCCGGGCGGCGGGCAGGTTGTCGAACTTCTCGATTTCCGGGAAGCTGATGTCCACCTGGGCGCGGTTCTGCCGCTCGCGCTGGTTCAGCAGTTCGGGCAGGCGGTGCAGCGTCTGCGGGCCGAACACCACGTCGACGTAAGGCGCGCGCGCGATGATGGCGGCGCCCTCCTGGCTGGCGACGCAGCCGCCGACGCCGATCAGCACGCCTTTCTTCTTCAGGTGCTTGACCCGGCCCAGATCGGAAAAGACCTTCTCCTGCGCCTTTTCCCGCACCGAGCAGGTGTTGAACAGGATCAGGTCGGCCTCCTCGACATCCTGGGTCGTCTCGTAGCCCTGCGCCGCACGCATCACGTCTGCCATCTTGTCGGAGTCGTACTCGTTCATCTGGCAGCCGAACGTCTTGATGAAGACCTTCTTGCTCATCGCGCCCTCCAGATCAGCGGCGGGCGCCGAAAATCAGTGAGAGCAGTTCGCTGAAGCGCTGGTGGCCCGACAGGCTGTCGCTGCCCCTGAGCCTGGCGTATTCCTCGGGCGTCAGCACCCAGACTTCATGGACCAGGCCGGCGGCGTCACGACGGTACACAACGGGCAGGTCCTGTCCGACAACGCTCGCGGACATCACCAGGAGATTGTTGAGGCCGCGGATGCGCGCGCCGGGCGACAGCCGGTCGGGCATGCCGTCGATGGTCACCTGTGGCGGCGCCGTCACGACCAGGCGGCCCCGGACCACGTCCTTGGG
>JACMQP010000444.1 GCA_014376915.1 Ramlibacter sp. | reverse complement strand
GTCGGACTTGATCTTGCGCAAGCGAGGTTGCGCGGCCGGCGTTACTTCTTCGTGGCTGAGCCGTTGACGCCTTGTCCGATTTCACCCAGCGCCATGCGACGGCGCCAGATATCGATCAGGGCGATCGCCACGGCGAGCACCAGCGGACCCAGCACGAAGCCGGTCGCGCCGAACACGAAGACGCCGCCGAGTACGCTGATGAAGACGGGCACCGTGTGGATGCGCAGCCGGTTCTTGACCAGCAGCGGATAGAGCAGGTTGTCGATCAGCCCGATCACCACCGTGCCCCACGCCGTCAGCAGCAGCGCCTTGTCCCAGTCGCCGCCGATCGCGAGGTAGGCGGCTGCCGGCATCCAGATCAGCGCCGCTCCGAACAGCGGCAGGATTGCGAGGATCGCCATTACCGCGCCCCAGAGAATCGGCGCCGGCAGCCCGAGCCACCAGAACATCAGCCCGCCGAGCGTCCCCTGCACCACCGCGACGGCGAGCGTGCCGAACACCACCGCGCCGAGCGTGTCGCGGATGTTGTCGCGAACCTGCTCGTTTTCGCGGGTCGACAGCGGGACGAATTGCTCCAGGACGCCCAGGATCCGGTATTTGTCGCGCAGGAAGTAGAACAGCAGGAACAGCGTGACCAGCGCCGAGATCGCGATGTCAATCACCTTCTGCAAGGCGCCGCGAACGCCCTTGGCCATTCCGCCGGTGACCTCTTTCACCTGCTCGTCGAGATTGACCTCGCGCTGCATCCACCGGCTTGCCGGCGCGAGCTGGGGAAAGCGTTCGATCGCGAGCTTCCAGCGGTCAGTGTCGAGCAGTTTGCGCGCGGTTGCGACGCTGTCGATCGCCTCGCTGCCGATCTGGCGAACCAGGTACGTCGTCGGCAGCGCGATCGCCAGCGTGACCACGATCACGGCCAGTCCGGCGCAAAGCGAGGGCCATTTCGGAAAGACGCGGAGAAGGCGCTCGTGCAGCGGGTGGGCCAGGACCGTGAGGACCAGTGCCCAGGTGATCGCCGGAACGAAAGGCTTCACCAGCCACCAGCAGAGCCAGCCGACGACCACCGTGGCGCCGACCAGGACCAGCATCATCAGACGCTCGCGGCTAAGCCAGGGATCGTCGCTGCGGTTGGTCATCTGGGGTTCCGGTTACGCGGGCACGATGGATCGACGTCGCATCGTACGTGACGGTGCCAACGGTGCAAAAGTTGCCATGAACTCGTGGACGGCCACCGGCGTCGTCCAGCCGGTCAAAGCTTGGAGCCGCCGTGGAAGCCGGGCGATTCCAGAACCAATCGTCGGCGGTCCGCGTTGGGCCATGCCAGATGGGCAAGGACGATGACGCTCAGGAGGGCTGCGAAGAAGCACCAAACGGAGATGAACCAGGTTGCATAAAAGTAGTAGACCGCGGCAAAGGACAGCAGCGCCAGCACACCGAAGACCTTCACCATCCGGTGCGTGGACAGAATCGGGCCGACGCAGGTCGACAGCAGGTACAGGCTCATGACGGCGGCAGAAAGGAAATGCGGCGAGACGTACTCGATGTGCTGGCCGGTGGGCCGCGCGACGACGGTGAAATTCACCAGGGTGTACATCAGGTAGACGCCCACCGCCAGACCTGCCGCGGCGATGGCGGTCAGTGCTGTTCGCCGCCACCCCGGCGGTTCGATCAGCAGCACGGCCAACGGCACGTAGACCGGCCACAGCACGTGGGAGAAGAAAGAATACACATGCGTCATCACCGCGTTGAGGACTGGCGCCTCGTAGCGGAAGGTCAGCCAGATCACGCCCTCAACAAGTTGCTGGATCGCGAACAGCAGGGGAATCGCGGCGAGCGGCAGCTCCCGCGGCTGGCTTGCAGCCCTCAGCGTCAGCACGCCGATGCCCAGCAGGGTGACGCCGGCGGAAAAACTCGCGGTGGCCGAAAAGCACATTCAGTCGATTCCTGCAATCCAGTCGAACAACTCTGTCAGGTCGCTGCGAAGTGTGGCACCCAGTTCGTGCACGTGCAAGATCGGCAAGCCGTCGCGGACCGCGGCCGATGCAAGGTCCGCCGGCTGCTGTGCAAATGAATTGTCTGTTTGAACCACGCAGTGCCTGCGCCGGCGACCCGTCACTTCTTGTTCTTCTGAATGGCCCAGACGACGAGGGCGACGACCGCAATCATCACGATCACCATCCAGAAGGCACCGTATCCGCCCATCCAGCCGCCGCCCCACCAGTCGCCATTCATCATGGTTCCGCCTTGCGCGAAGGAGGGACTGGAAGCCAACAGCGGCAGCGTACCGGCCGCCCATGTCCTTCGATGTTTCATGATTTCCCCGATCAAAAGTGAGTGACGTCAGAACCGTTGAAAGTGTCGATGGGTCGGCACGGATTGAAGCGGCTGAAACCGCGCCCTGCTTGACCTACATCAACCGCAGGGGTGCGGGGCCTGCCGCAGCGCACCTCCCTTCGTCGTGTTCGTCGTCCTGCTGCCTCTGCCATGGAAATCCGATCTATGCTGGCAGCTGCGAGTGACCGGCAGGTTTCCTGGCGCCGTTGCTGGGCCGGTCACGCAACTGAAACATTGGTGGCCTGAAAGCGGCCGGCTTGTGAAGCGATCGGAGATTGAATCGATCATGTTGAATATCGGACCGCGAAGGACGCGATGAAAACGAGCGTTATTGCAGTGCGCGACATGCTGTCGGTGCTGAGCGTGCAGGGAGTTGAAAAGCGGATTGGCCAAGTGCCGGGTGTTAAAAGCGTCACCGTGAATTTCGCCGCGGGAAACGCCACGGTGCGCTACGACGAAACCCGACTGGATGTCGCCGATATCAAGTCGGCAGTACGCCAAAGCGGGGATGCGTTGGCGGACGAATCCCGACCCAGGCAGGTGAATCAACAGATGCCCGCGAATCAGCGTGCTGCAGAGCCGGTTCCGCAAGCTGAGGTGGCCTCCGTTTCAAAACCAGACACCATTCTGCGGCCCGTCGTGGCGAAGGCCGGAGGACTCGACGACCCTTCCGTCAAGGATGCTGGCGAAGTGGCAAGGGCGCTCGGGGCCGACCTCGAAAATGGACTCACATCGCAGGAGGCGTCACGCCGGCTCGCACAAGACGGCTCGAACGAACTCCGCTCCGCCCCGCGGCGGCCCGCATGGCGCCGCTTCCTGTCGCATTTTCATGATCCCCTGGTCTACCTGTTGCTGGCCGCGGTCGCCGTGGCACTCGTCGCGTGGGTGATCGAGGGCGGCAACGGCTGGCCGGTGGATGCGATCGTCATCGCGATCGTGGTCCTGCTCAACGCGGTTCTGGGCTATGTGCAGGAAGCCAAGGCCCAGGACGCCGTGGCCGCACTGGCCCGGATGACCGCAGTGACGTCCGCGGTCCTGCGTGACGGGCAAGTGCTGCGGGTGCCCAGCGCCGAACTGGTGCGTGGCGACCTGCTCGTGCTCGGCGAAGGTGACGCCGTCGGGGCGGATGCGCGTCTGGTCCAGGCCACATCGCTGCGCGTGCAGGAGGCTTCGCTGACCGGCGAAAGCGAAGCGGTCCTCAAGGATGCCACCACGCTGCCTGAACCGGCGCCGCTCGGCGATCGGCTCGACATGGTCTTCAAGGGCACGGCCGTCGCGCAGGGAACCGGTCGTGCCGTGGTGACGGCGACCGGGATGGACACCGAGATGGGCTCGATTGCAGAAATGCTCGAGGCCACCGCGGAGGAGCCGACGCCACTGGAAAAGGAAATTGGACGGATCGGGCGCATGCTCGGTATTGCGGTCGTCATCAT
>JACMQP010000443.1 GCA_014376915.1 Ramlibacter sp. | reverse complement strand
CCCGAACTGGAGGAGGCGGCGATCCGCTTCGCCAACGGTGACGACGCCGGCGCCGAGGCCGGGTTGCTGGAAGTGCTGGCGCCTACCGGCCAGCGTATCAACCACGACGAAACCTGGCTCACGCTGTTCGACCTGTACCGGGCCACCGGTCAGCTCGACCGCTACGAGGCCGCTGCGATCGAGTTCGCGGGACGCTTCGCCCGCTCGGCGCCGCAATGGGTGTCGTTGCCCGATGCAGTGAGCCGGATGAACGCGCCGTCCGCGGCGTCGGTGCCGACGGGCCAGCAGATCGCGGACTGGAGTTCGCCGGCGTCGTTCGGCACCCAGACCCTGGCGGCCCTCAACGCCGCTCTGACCAAAGCGCCGCAGCCCTGGCGGCTGAACTGGAACAAGCTCAACACCATCGAGGAAGGCGCGCTTGAGGGGCTGGCGAAAGCGTTCACGCTGTGGGCCTCGCAGCCGGTGCAGCTGCGCTTCATCGGTGCCGACAACCTTGAAAATGTCCTGCGCAACGGCACGTCGTCGGGTGACAAGACGGCCAACCCGGCGTGGTGGCGGCTGCGCATGGAGATGCTGCGCGTCACCCACCAGCCCGACGAGTTCGAGCTGGTGGCCCTGGACTACTGCGTCACCTATGAGGTGTCGCCGCCGTCCTGGGAAAGTGCCCGCACCGAGTTCAAGCCGCTGCAGAACGACGGCAGCTATATCTCCGGCCACACCATCATCGGCGACGCGTTCCACGACTCGATGGCGACCGGCGTGATGACGATGGTCGGCGACAGCCAGATCGCGCAGATCTCGAATATCTCGACGGTCGAGCTTGCCGGGCAGATCCTGGGCGACGCCGCGGAAGCGTTGGCGACGCTCGAGGCCAAGCTGGCCGGCGCCGACATCATGGTCATTTCCTGCGACCGGCTGATCCGCATCGATTTCTCCGCCGCCGGCACGCTGCTGAACTGGGTTTCGCAGCGGCAGGCCGAAGGCCGGCAGGTGCAGTTCGTGAATGTGCACCGGCTGGTCGCCGGCTTCTTCAACGTGATCGGCATCAGCGAGCACGCACGGGTCGTCGCGCGCACCGACTAGCCGTTCCCCGGCGGCCCCGGGCCTTGGATCGACGCTGCCGACGTCGATTGGCGGCTGGCGCATCGCAGCCCGGACGAAGGCCTTTGTCGCAACATCCTCTAACAAGCTGCCTCAGCTTGAGGTTTCACTTTGACAGCCTCGGCTAAGTGCTTAATCTAGAACGGTTTTCTTTCGCATCAGGCGTTGAGAAGATGTTCTAAGTCGTTGATTTCATTGCAAAAATCACGTGCTCGCCATCTTGCGAAAGTGGCTTTTCCTGCTACAGTGGAAAAAAGTGCAATTAAGTGGTGAACAGTGCCTTCGCACTCCACGGTTGCGCTTTTTCTGTAGCAAGGAATCACACCGGTGTTTCAAGGGGCGTCGTCTCTCAGTCTGGATGCGAAAGGCCGGCTTTCCGTGCCGACCCGGCATCGTGACGTCCTGTCCGCGACCGCCGCCAACCAGATCACCATCACCAAGCATCCGCACGGCTGCCTCATGATGTTCCCCCGTCCGGAGTGGGAAAAATTCAGCGCCCGTATCGCCGCGTTACCCATGGAAGCGCAGTGGTGGAAGAGAATCTTTCTGGGCAACGCCATGGACGTCGAACTCGATGGAACCGGCCGCGTGCTGGTCTCGCCCGAACTGCGCGCCGGCGCCGGCATCGAGAAGGAAACCATGCTCCTGGGCATGGGCAATCACTTCGAGCTCTGGGACAAGGCGACCTACGAGGCCAAGGAGGCCCAAGCGATGCGCGGGGCGATGCCGGATGTCTTCAAGGACTTTTCTTTTTGAAAGCAGGCGGTGGAAAGCACATGGCAACACACCACCGTCCTGTTGAAAGAAGCGGTCGACGCACTTCTCACCAGGACGGATGGCACCTACATCGATGCGACCTTCGGGCGCGGCGGCCACTCGCGCCTGCTGCTCTCGCAGCTGGATCCGCAGGGCCGGCTGATCGCCTTCGACAAGGATCCGGATGCGATGGCGGAAGCCGCGACCATCGCCGATGCGCGTTTCTCCATCCGGCACGAGGGCTTTCGCAACCTGGGCGACCTGCCTCCGCGCAGCGCCACCGGCATCCTGCTGGACCTGGGCGTGAGCTCGCCGCAGATCGACAATCCGGCCCGAGGTTTTTCGTTTCGCAACGACGGTCCGCTGGACATGCGCATGGACCCGACGCGCGGCGAGAGTGTGGCCGACTGGCTGGCGACGGCGGAGATGGAGCAGATCGCGGAGGTGATTCGTGACTATGGCGAAGAACGGTTTGCTGTTCCGGTTGCAAAGGCGATTGTGGCTCGCCGCGCAGACAAAGGCCCGCTCGCAAGCACCGCGGAGCTGGCCCAGCTCGTGGCTGGCGCGGTCAAGACCCGCGAGTGGGGGCAAGACCCCGCGACCCGCACCTTTCAGGCTCTTCGGATTTTCATCAATGCCGAGCTCGAAGAGCTCCAGCAGGCGCTAGATGCCAGCCTGGACATTTTGCAACCGCAGGGGCGGCTGGTGGTGATCAGCTTCCACTCGCTGGAGGACCGGATCGTCAAGCAGTTCATCGCGAAGCATTCGCGCGAGGTGTTCGACCGCCGCGCGCCGTTCGCCGCGCCGCAGGCGATGAAGCTCAAGGCTCTGGATCGCATCAAGCCCTCCGACGAGGAAGTGAAAGCCAACCCGCGGTCGCGCAGCGCGATCATGCGCGTTGCGCAGAGGACGGAGCTCGCATGACGCGGCTCAATCTCGTCCTGCTGCTCGCCGTCCTGGTGAGCGCGTTGTACCTGGTGCGCACGCAATATGAATCGCGCAGTCTGACCACCGAGCTGGACAAGGCGACCAGCGAAGCCCGCAAGCTCGAGACCGACAACGAACGGCTGCAGGTGGAAAAGCGGGCCCAGGCCACGCCGATGCGGGTGGAGAGGCTGGCCAAGGAACAACTGCAGATGCGCACCGCCTCCCCGGCGATCACGCAATACGTGGCGCGCAAAGGCGCGAGCGCCGCGGCGGTGGGAGTGGCGCAATGACACGATCCGTCGCCTACACCTCATCGCCGCTGCTCGCGAGCAAGACGCCGGTCTGGCGCAGCAAGCTGATCGTGGCCGGCATCGCGCTGGGCTTTCTCGGCCTCGCGGGACGCGCCGCATGGGTGCAGGTGTTTGGCAACGAGTTCTTCCAGAAACAAGGCGAAGTGCGCTTCGGCCGCACGCTGGAATTGCCGGCAAATCGCGGCCGGATCCTGGACCGCAACGGCCTGCTGCTGGCCAGCAGCGTGCCGGCGCCCAGCATCTGGGCGATCCCGGAAGACGTCGAGCGGGAAGACAAGGCCAGGCTGCAGCAGCTGGCCAGGCTGCTCGAAATGCCGGTGGCCGAATTGAGCAAGAAGCTGGAGAACGAGGACAAGACCTTCGTCTGGGTCAAGCGCCAGGTCGACGAGAGCGTCGCCAAGGAGATCGCGGCGCTGAACCTCAAGGGCATCCACCAGCGCATGGAGTACCGGCGCCAGTACCCCGAAGGTGAAGCGGCCGCGCACGTGGTGGGCTTTACCGACGTCGAGGACAAGGGCCAGGAGGGCATGGAACTGGCCTTCGACAAGGACCTGGCCGGCCGCGCCGGCTCGCGCCGCGTGATCAAGGACCGGCTCGGCCGCGTGGTCGAGGACGTGGGCGAACTGTCACCGCCGGTGGATGGCCGCGACCTGCAGCTGTCGGTGGACAGCAAGGTGCAGTTCTTCGCCTGGCAGAAGTTGCGTGACGCGGTGATCGCGAACAAGGCCAGGGCCGGCAGCGTGGTGGTGCTCGACGCGCAGACCGGCGAGGTGCTGGCGCTGGCCAACTACCCGAGCTATTCGCCGGACAAGCGGCAGAACCTCACCGGCGAGCAACTGCGCAACCGCGCGCTCACCGACACCTTCGAGCCCGGGTCGACCATGAAGCCGTTCACCATCGGCCTGGCCATGGAAACCGGCCGCGTCACGCCGCAGACGCAAATCCAGACCGCGCCCGGCTACGTCGTGATCGGCGGCTCGAAGATTTCCGATTCGCACGCGCACGGCATGCTGACGGTGCAGCAGGTGATCCAGAAGTCCAGCAACATCGGCACGCTCAAGATCGCGCTGCAGATGCAACCGCGCGAGATGTGGGAGACCTTCTCCGAAGCGGGTTTCGGCCAGAAGCCGCAGATCACCTTCCCCGGCGCGGTGAGCGGCCGGCTGCGCCCGTACAAGACCTGGAAGCCGGTGGAGCAGGCCACCATGTCATACGGCTACGGCCTGTCGGCTTCGCTGTTCCAGATGGCGCGCTCCTACACCGTGTGGGCCAACGGCGGCAACATCATTCCCGCCACGCTGCTCAAGTCCAGCGACCACCCCGTCGGCACCCGCGTGTTCTCCGCGAAGACCGCAGCCGAAATCCGCACCATGCTGCAGATGGCCGCAGGCCCCGGCGGCACTGGCCCCAAGGCGCAGACGGTGGGATATTCGGTCGGCGGCAAGTCCGGCACCGCGCACAAGCAGGTGGGCAAGGGCTATTCCACCAACAAGTACCGCTCGTGGTTCGTCGGCCTGGCACCGATCGACAAGCCGCGCATCATCGTCGCGGTGATGGTGGACGAACCGACGGCCGGCAAGTACTTCGGCGGCGATGTCGCCGCCCCGGTGTTCAGCGCCACTGTGCAGCAGACGCTGCGCATGATGGGCGTTCAGCCGGACATGAACGTCAAGCCGCAGATCGTGGTGGATGCGGTGGAGGAGTCGTTCTGATGCAGCGGCTGCACAGTCCCCGCGAGGCTGCCCTGTGGCTGCGCGGGCGCGTGACCGGCGCGCTGCACTGCGACAGCCGCCGCATCCATCCGGGCGACGGCTTCATCGCCTGGCCGGGCGCCGCTAGCGACGGTCGCAGCCATGTGCCGTCGGCATTGTCGCTGGGTGCTGTCGCCTGCCTCGTGGAGCAGGCCGGGATGGAGCAATTCGGCTTCGACGCCGCAGCCATTGCCAGCTACGCCGGCCTGAAAAGCGCGACCGGTCCGATCGCCGCAGCCTATTACGACCAGCCGACGGCGCACCTGCAGGTGCTGGCCGTCACCGGCACCAACGGCAAGACCTCGACTGCCTGGTGGCTGGCGCTGGCGCTGTCCAGCCTCAAGCAGCCACGGCCTTGCGGACTGGTCGGAACGCTGGGGGTGGGCCGGCCGCCCGACGTGGAACACACCGGCCTGACGACGCCCGATCCGGTGCTGTTGCAACGGCAGTTTCGCCGTTTCGTCGACGAGGGCCTGCAGGCCTGCGCGATCGAGGCCTCGTCGATCGGCATCGTCGAGCGACGCCTGGACGGAACGCAGATCCAGGTGGCGATCTTCACCAATTTCACCCAGGACCATCTCGACTACCACGGCAGCATGCAGGCGTACTGGGAGGCGAAGGCGGAACTGTTCCGCTGGCCCGGCCTGCGGGCTGCGGTGATCAACATCGACGACGAGCGCGGCGAACCACTGGCGCAGTCGCTGGCGTCGAGCGCGCT
>JACMQP010000442.1 GCA_014376915.1 Ramlibacter sp. | reverse complement strand
CGGTCTTCTCGTCGATCACGTCCAGCAGCTGGTCGAGATGGGTCGCCAGCGCGCCGATCTCGTCGCGCGCTTCCACCGGCCCGACGCGGGCCGCGCTCTGGCCTTCCTCGACCTGCCGCATGGTGCGGTTCATCTGCTCCACCGGACGGAAGATGCTGCGGGCCCAGCGCAGGGAGAACAGCGTGGCCAGCGCCATGACGATCAGGAAGATCAGGCCAATGCTGGCCAACATGCCGAACTTGACCAGGCGGAACGGTTCTTCAAGGTAGCCGACGTACAGCATGCCGACCCGCTTTCCAGTGCCATCAGGCAAGGGCTCGTAGGCCGAGACGTACCAGTCGTTGACCACAAACGCGCGGTCCAGCCAGGTGGCGCCACGCTTGAGAACGGCGTCGCTCACGGCCTGCGAAACACGCGTGCCGATGGCGCGCTTGTCCTGGAACAGCCGCACGTTGGTGGTGATGCGCACATCGTCCATGAACAGCGTGGCGGTGCCATGGCTGCCGAACGGCAGCGAGCCGTCCGGATAGACGATACGGTTGATGTGATCGATGAACGGCAGGTTCTGGTTCAGCAGGATGCCACCGTGCAGGCGTGCGACGACCTCGCCGTTTTCGTCCAGCACGTCGGACACCGCCAGCACGACCAGGGCGCGGTCCTCGGTCCGGCGTTCGCTCGGCGCGGCGTTGCGGGTCGCGATCAGGGGAATCCGGATGCGCTCGCTCAGGTGCGGCGCGATGCGGGCGAGCGTCTCGCCATCCACCACCGCGAGCTGCGCGCCCCGGGTCCGGCCCGTGGCCGTCGCGACGGCGCCAAACCGATCGGCCTCGGGCGGCACGACCTGCAGGAAGTCCAGGTGCAGTTCGTCCCGCGAATGGGCGAGCAGTGCCTCGAGCGCGTCCGGGTCGCGCGCTTTCAGCGTGCGCATCAACGCCCACGATCCCGCCACCGATTCGGTGCCACCGCCCACCTCCGTGATCACCTGGTCGAAGTAGCCGTGGGCGACGGCCAGGTCGCTTCGGACCTTGGTGATCAGCAGGCGGTGGTAGGCGGCGTCGCCCCACAGCACCAGCACGGCGACCAGCAGGGGAAGCACCACCAGCAGCGGCAGCAGCGCCATCGCCACCAGCTTGTTGCGCACCGACTGCTGCAGCCAGCGCAGGGGGAAAGTCAAGCCAGCGCCCATTCCGCGCAGCGGCGCTCCAGGGTTCGGCGAGAGATGCCCAGCAGCTGGGCGGCGCGGGTCTTGTCGCCCTGCATTGAATCGAGCACCGCGAGGATGTGCTGCTTTTCCAGCGTCTGCAGGTCGGTCGCCGGCGCCGCCGCAGCCTGCGGACGCTCCGGCTGCGGATAGAGCGCCGACACGTTCAGCGTGCCGACGATCAGCGAGCGCTCGATCAGGTTGCGCAGCTCGCGCACGTTTCCTGGCCAGTCATATTGCGCCAGGTAGCGTTGCTCGTCGGCGCTGACCGTGAGCGGCTCCAGCCCGAGCCGCGGCGCCAGTGCGGAGTTGAAGTGCGCGACCAGGTCGGGAATGTCTTCCTTGTGCTCGCGCAGCGGCGGCAGCCGGATCTCCACCACCTGCAGCCGGTAATACAGGTCCTTGCGAAAGCGCCCGGCCGCGACCTCGGCTGCCAGGGAGCGGTTGGTGGCCGCGATGATGCGCACGTTCACCGGCACCAGCTGCTCGCTGCCGACCGGCCGGATCTTCAGGTCCTCCAGTGCCCGTAGCAGCGTCGCCTGCAGCTTCAGCGGCAGGTCGGCCACTTCGTCCAGGAACAGCGTGCCGCCCTGGGCGTAGTAGAACAAGCCGTCGCGCGCCTGGGTGGCACCGGTAAAGGCGCCGCGCGCGTGGCCGAACAGTTCGCTTTCGATCAGCTCCGGCGACATCGACGCGCAGTTCACCGGCACGAACGGGCCGGCGGCGCGGCCGGACAAGCCGTGCAGCGCGCGGGCCACCAGTTCCTTGCCAGTGCCAGATTCGCCCTGCAGCAGCACGGTGCTGTCGACCGCCGCGACCCGCACCAGCGATTGCGCCAGCCGGGTGATCGCTTCCGAGCGTCCCACCAGACCGTCGGGCCGGGCCCCGCTGCCGGGCAGGCTGCGGCGGAGCACGTAGTTTTCACGGGCCAGTCGCGAGCGCTCGTAGCAATGCTTGATCGCGTTCAGGATCTGCGGCACCCGGAACGGCTTGAGGATGAAGTCCGAGGCGCCGGCGCGCAGCGCCTCGATCGCGGTGTCGAGGTCGGCGAAGGCGGTGATCAGAATCACCTCTCCGGAATACCCGTGGTCGCGCAATTCCTTCAGCCAAACGACTCCGCTCTTGCCCGGTAGCGAGATGTCGAGGATCACCAGGTCGACGTGGTGATCGGCCAATAATAGCGCGCCTGCTTCGGCGCTGCCCGCGTCCATCACGAAGTGGCAACGCGGCAGCAGCGTCTTGACCAGGAAGTTGCGCATGCCCTGCTCGTCGTCGACCACCAGGATCGACCACAGCGGCCAGCCCTCGGCGGCCTTACCGGCGGCGGGATCGTGGATCGGTGGCGGTGGCGGTGGCGTTGACGTCACGGGGAGAGCATTGGGATGGCAAGATTCTAGGGGCGGCGGCGCGACAAGTTGTCGCATTTCGCGCGACAGCTTGACGCAAAAACACGCCGCTTCGAACGTCGTTTCCCCCACGCTTGTGCGGCCTTGCGGCGGCAGCTACATTCCAAGCAGATATGCAGTTCAGTTCCTAGAGGAACGCAGGAGACATTGATGAATCAGCCACACAGCAAGCTATCGCGCCGCACGTTGTTCGCGGGCGCCGCCACGGTGGGAGCCGCCGCGGCCGCCGTCACCCTGATTCCCGGTGCGGTCCCGGTCGATGCCGCGGCCTCCGCGCCCGCGCTCAAACCTGCCCCCGAGCGCGGCGGCGGCTACCAGCTGACCGAACGCGTCAAGCAGTACTACAAAAGCACTCTCATCTAACTGCGTTTGCTGGAGAACTTCATGTTGCTGACCAAGAAATCAAGCACCGCTGACGCTGGCGTGCGTCTGGCCGGGGCTGTGCGCTCACCGTTCCTGCACAGCCTGCAGCGTGGGCTGTCCAACGCCCTGCCGACGATGGACCGGCGCGCGTTCCTGCGCCGCTCCGGCCTCGGGGTGGGGGTCGGCATCGCCGCCTCACAACTGGCGCTGGTCAAGAAGGCGGGCGCTGCGCAAGGCAAGAGCGTCGCCATCGGCGCCGGCAAGATCGAGGTGAAGCGCACCGTCTGCAGTCACTGCTCTGTCGGCTGCGCGGTCGACGCTGTCGTCGAGAACGGCGTCTGGGTACGGCAGGAGCCGGTGTTCGATTCGCCGATCAACCTGGGCGCGCACTGCGCCAAGGGCGCGGCCATCCGCGAGCACGGCCACGGTGAGTTTCGGCTGCGTTACCCGATGAAGCTGGTCAACGGCAAATACGAGCGCATCAGTTGGGACACTGCCCTCAGCGAGATCAGCGCCAAGATGCTGGAACTGCGCAAGACCAGCGGCCCGGACTCGGTGTACTGGATCGGCTCGTCCAAGCACAGCAACGAGCAGGCGTACCTGATGCGCAAGTTCGTCAGCCTGTGGGGCAGCAACAACTGCGACCACCAGGCGCGCATCTGCCACTCGACCACGGTCGCCGGGGTCGCCAACACATGGGGCTACGGCGCCATGACCAATTCGTACAACGACATGCAGAACAGCAAGTGCGCGTTGTACATCGGCTCCAACGCCGCCGAAGCCCACCCCGTCAGCATGCTGCACATGCTGCACTCCAAGGAGAACGGTTGCAAGATGATCGTGGTGGATCCGCGCTTCACCCGCACGGCCGCCAAGTCCGACGAATATGTCCGCATCCGCTCGGGCTCGGACATCCCGTTCCTGTTCGGCGTGCTGTACCACATCTTCGCCAACGGCTGGGAAGACAAGAAGTACGTCAACGACCGCGTCTACGGCATGGAGGACGTCAAGAAGGACGTGATGGCCAAGTGGACGCCGGACAAGGTCGAGGAGGCCTGTGGCGTGCCTGAAGCACAGGTGTTCAAGGTTGCGCAGATGATGGCCATGAACCGGCCGTCGACCATCGTCTGGTGCATGGGCCAGACCCAGCACACGACCGGCAACGCGGTCGTGCGCGCATCGTGCATCTTGCAGCTTGCGCTCGGAAATATCGGGGTGTCGGGCGGAGGCGCCAACATCTTCCGCGGCCATGACAACGTGCAGGGCGCGACCGACGTCGGACCCAACCCGGATTCGCTGCCGGGCTACTACGGCCTTGTCGAGGGCTCATGGCGCCACTTTGCCAAGGTCTGGGGCATCGACTACGAATGGCTCAAGAGCCGCTTCGCCACTCCCGGAATGATGAGCAAGCCCGGCATCACTGTCTCGCGCTGGATCGACGGCGTGATGGAAAAGAACGAGATGATCGACCAGGACTCGAACCTGCGCGCGGTCGTGTACTGGGGCCATGCGCCGAACTCGCAGACCCGTGGTCTGGAGATGAAGCAGGCCATGGACATGCTGGATCTGCTGGTGGTGGTGGACCCGTATCCGTCCGCCACTGCCGCTATGGCCGCGATGCCCGGGCGCCCGGAAGACCTCAACAAGAACCGCGCGGTGTACCTGCTGCCGGCGGCCACGCAGTTCGAGACCAGCGGTTCGGTCACGGCGTCCAACCGCTCGCTGCAGTGGCGCGAGAAAGTGATCGAGCCGCTGTGGGAGAGCCGCCCCGACCACATGATCATGTACCAGTTCGCCCAGAAACTCGGCTTCGGCAAGGAACTGGTCGGCAACTACAAGCTGCAGAAGGTCAAGGGCATGGACGAGCCGGTGCCCGAGGACATCCTGCGCGAGATCAACCGATCGTGCTGGAGCATCGGCTACACCGGGCAGAGCCCCGAGCGGCTCAAGGCCCACATGCGCAACATGGCCAATTTCGATGTCAAGACGCTCAAGTCAAAGGGCGGCCGGGACAAAGAGACGGGATACGACCTGACGGGTGACTATTTCGGCCTGCCCTGGCCGTGTTACGGCACTCCTGAGCTCAAGCATCCCGGCTCGGCCAACCTGTACGACACCTCCAAACACGTGATGGACGGGGGCGGCAACTTCCGCGCCAATTTCGGTGTCGAGCGCAATGGTGTCAACCTGCTGGCCGAGGACGGCTCGGCCTCGCTGGGCGCCGACATCCAGACCGGCTACCCCGAATTCGACCATGTGCTGCTCAAGAAGCTGGGCTGGTGGGACGAGTTGACCGACGTCGAAAAGACGCTGGCCGAAGGCAAGAACTGGAAGACCGACAACTCCGGCGGCATCATCCGGGTGACCATGAAGAACCACGGCTGCCATGTGTTCGGCAATGCCAAGGCGCGGGCCGTGGTCTGGAACTTTCCGGACGCGATTCCGCAGCATCGCGAGGCGCTCTACAGCACCCGCCCTGACCTGGTTGTGAAGTACCCGACGCACGACGACAAGAGGGCCTTCTGGAGGCTGCCGACGCTGTACAAGACCATCCAGGAGAAAAACCTGACGGACAAGGTCGCCACCAGGTTCCCGCTGATCCTCACCTCCGGGCGGCTGACCGAGTACGAGGGCGGCGGCGACGAAACCCGCTCCAACCCCTGGCTGGCCGAGCTGCAGCAGGAAGCGTTCGTCGAGATCAACCCGAAGGCCGCCGGAGAGCGTGGCATCCGCAACGGCGAGCGCGTCTGGCTGGTGACCCCGACCGGCGGCAGGATCAACGTGCAGGCGATGGTGACCGAGCGGGTCGGCCCCGACACCTGCTGGATGCCGTTCCATTTCGCCGGCCGCTGGCAGGGAGCCGACATGCTGGCGTACTACCCGAACGGCGCGGCTCCCGTGGTGCGGGGCGAAGCGGTGAACACCGCGACCACCTACGGTTATGACAGCGTGACGATGATGCAGGAAACCAAGACAACCATCTGCAATATCGAACGCGCCGTTGCTTAAGACTAGGGGACCGACATGGCAAGAATGAAATTTATCTGCGACTCGGAGCGCTGCATCGAATGCAACGGCTGCGTCACGGCGTGCAAGAACGAGCATGAGGTTCCCTGGGGAGTGAACCGCCGCCGGGTGGTGACGCTCAACGACGGCGTGCCCGGCGAGCGCTCGGTCTCTGTGGCCTGCATGCACTGCTCCGATGCTCCATGCATGGCGGTGTGCCCGGTCAATTGCTTCTACCGCACCGACGAAGGCGTGGTTCTGCACGACAAGGACATCTGTATCGGCTGCGGCTACTGCGCCTACGCCTGCCCGTTCGGCGCGCCGCAGTTCCCGTCGGCTGGCACCTTCGGCGTGCGCGGCAAGATGGACAAGTGCACTTTCTGCGCCGGCGGCCCGGAGGTCAACGGCAGCGAGGCGGAGTTCGAGAAATACGGCCGCAACCGGCTGGCCGAAGGCAAGCTGCCAGCCTGCGCCGAGATGTGCTCGACCAAGGCCCTGCTGGCCGGCGACGGCGACGTGGTGGCCGACATCTTCCGCAACCGGGTGGTCAAGCGCGGCAAGGGTGCCGAGGTCTGGGGCTGGGGCACGGCTTACGGCTCGAAGCAGGCCGGCCAGCCGGCGGGAGGCAAATCATGATGCGCACCATCCTGGCCATGACCGCTGTCGCGGCGCTGGCTGCCTGCGGCGAAAAGCCGCAGTCGATGAAGGAAAACGCCAAGCAGGACACAGCCGCCTTCCAGGGCACCGGCATGCCTTTCGTGGCGCCGGGCTGGAAGGTCGGGGACAAGACCAGCTGGGAGGCGCAACTGAAGACGCGCACTCAGAACAGCCAGAACGAGTACAACAAGGTCAACTGAGCATGCTGCGTTCATTCCTCGTTGCCTCGATGCTGGTCCTCGGACTGGCCGCTTCCGCATCGGCGCAGGACAAATCCAAGGACGACATGCCGCCGGCAGCTGCGCCGCAGGGCGGCATCCAGGGCCAGAACATCTTCGACGTCAAGCCACAGGTCAAACCCGACGCCAGCTCCGACCCGAAGTACCTGGACCAGAGCAACGGCGAGCGCAACCGCGTGCAGCCGGGTAACAACGCGCCGATGTGGCGCGGCGTGGTCAACGGCATGGAAGGCTTCTCCAGCCTGCCCAGGAGCGAAGCACCGGAGGCCGGGGTGTTGATCCAGGCGCCAGTGCAGTACCCGGGCTCGCGCCTGACCACGGCCGGCGAGGCCTGGCGCCAGGTGCGCAATGTGTGGCTGATCCCGTACGGCGGCGCGCTGCTGCTGATCGTGCTGGGCGCGATCGCAATCTTCTTTTTCGCCAAGGGCCCGATCGGCCACGCCGGCGCCGGTGATGGCGCACGCCGGATCGAGCGCTTCACCCCGTTCGAGCGTTCGGCCCACTGGGCCAACGCGATCGCGTTTTCGATCCTCGCGATCTCGGGCCTAGTGATGGCGTTCGGCAAGTTCCTGCTGCTGCCGCTGATCGGCGGCCTGCTGTTCGGATGGATCACCTGGTTCCTCAAGACGCTGCACAACTTCACCGGTCCGGTGTTCGCCGTGTCGCTGATCATCGTGTTCTTCACTTTCCTGCGCAGCAACTGGCCGCAGAAGGGTGACCTGAACTGGCTGCTGAAGGGCGGGGGCATGTTCGGCAAGTCAACCAACCACGAACCGCCGTCGAATCGATTCAATGCCGGCGAGAAGATCGTGTTCTGGGGCGGCGTGCTGGTGCTGGGCCTCCTCGTCGCATCCTCCGGCCTGGCGATGGACAAGCTGATCCCCGGGATCACCTATGACCGCCAGACGATGCAGATCATCCACATGGTCCATTACGTGTCGACGCTGCTGATGATGTGCATGTTCATCGGTCACATCTACATCGGCACCATCGGCATGCGCGGCGCGTACACGGCGATGCGGCGCGGCTATGTCGGCGAAGACTGGGCCAAAGAGCACCACGCCTTCTGGTATGAAGACATCAAGTCCGGCCGGGTTCCGGCCCAGCGCAGCCGACCGGTGACCGCTGCCGACGCCCCCATCCTCGGAGAACAACGCGCATGAAGAACGTATGGATTGCCGCAGCGCTGGCCGCCGCCTGCGCGGCCAGCCTGGCCAAGATTCCGGCGCCGGTGCTCGACGACGCCGCCAAGGCCAAGGCGGCCGAGACCGCGGCCAAGACCGGCTGGCAGGGCAGGACCGACGCTTTCCAGCTGTGCAAGGTGCAGGACAAGGTGGCGGCCTACTATCGCAGCCATGCAGCGGCCGGCAAGGATGGCAAGGCGATGCCGGTGGTTGCAGCGGCCAGCGCGGCGCGGCCGGCATCGGCCGCCGTGATGCCGGCGGTGGCCGCGCCGGCCGCGTCGGCTCCCAACGTCGCCGCCCGGCCGGCTGTTCCCGGCGGCACAGCGGCAATTGCGGCAGGCCCGGCCACGCCCGTGGGCTGCGCCGATCCGGGCCCGTTCGCGTTCAACGCGCCGTCGGAAAAGCCGCTGGAAACTTCGGGTGCCCATTCGCCGGCCGGCAACGCCACCAGCCCGCCCAGCAACCGGGCGACTTCCGCCGAAATGGCGCCAGCCAAGAAATAGCCGGCAGCCGCGTTTGTGGCATTGTGGTGGGATGCCGCTTCCCCTCCTCACTGAAGCCCGCGCGCCGCTGACGCGCGAAATCGCTGTCGTCAACGAGCACGGCGAGCACGAAGCCGTTTCGATTCCGGCCGAGCGCGACCTCACCGTGTATGTCGACAAGCGCGAACTGGTCACGCTGATGACGCTGGGAGCGCGGCCGGAATGGCTGGTGCTGGGCTACCTGCGCAACCAGCGGCTGGTCACCGCGATCGATGAAGTGGAGTCGATCACCGTCGACTGGGAGACCAACGCCGCCGCCGTCAAGACCCGCGCCGGCATCGAGCGGATCGAGGAGCGCACCGCGCGGCGCGTCGTCACCACCGGCTGCGGCCAGGGCAGCGTGTTCGGCGGGTTGATGGACGAGATCGATTCGATCCGGTTGCCGGCCACGGTGATCACGCAGGCCCAGCTCTACACCATCGTCAACGCCATTCGTTTGCAGGAGAGCACGTACAAGTCGGCCGGGTCGGTCCACGGCTGCGCGCTGTTCCGCGGCGAGGAGATGCTGCTGTTCGTGGAGGACGTGGGCCGCCACAATGCCATCGACACCATCGCCGGCTGGATGTGGATGAATATGGCTCCAGCGCTAGCGGCCGACGCCACCGGTCTGGTGTTCTACACCACCGGCCGGCTCACCAGCGAAATGGTGATCAAGGCCGCGCAGATGGGCGTTGCGGTGGTGGTCTCGCGCAGCGGCATCACGCAGATGGGTCACCAGATTGCCGAGCGGCTCGGCCTGTGCACCATCGGCCGCGCCACCAACCGCCGCTTCCTCTGCTACACCGGGCAGCAGCGGCTGACGCTGCAGCCGGAGCTGGCCGGCCCGAAGCTGCGTGCACCGGCGTAGCGTCGTGTCCCCAGTGGCATGATGCCGCCGATGGAACCCGATCCCGTCATCGACCTTCAACCCGCGCCGCAACGGGGCCGGCTGTCGTTTGCCGGCTGGCTGCGCGAGGGCCTGCGCGCCGGCGCCTTCCTGCGGCCGCGGCTGGCGGGCGAGCAACCCAGTCCCTGGCAGCTGCTGTGGATCATCGTGCTGGCTTCGGCCTGCCAGCTCGCGCTGGCGTGGTTCGAGGTTCCGGACGATCCGGTTTTCGATCTGCGCGGCTGGCTGGCGCCGCACTGGGCGACCGGCCTGCTGTTGCTGATGCTGTGGTGGATGTTGCCACGCAAGGATGATGTGGGCCCCTCCGGGCCGACCGGTCTGGCCGCCTGGCTCGCGCTCTGGATGGTGGCGCTGCTGCCAGCGAACACCGTGTCCCAGCTGCTGGCGATTGCCCAGGCGCGCGAGCTGCTGCCGACGCTTCCGGCCGGAATCAGCTGGATTGCCTGGGCGGTTTACCTGCTGCTCGTCGCGTGGATGGTGGCCATCGGCGTGCGCCTGGCCGCCAGCTTCCGCGTTCCGCCAGTGCGGCAGGCGGCTCTGGCAATCGGGCTGATCGGCATCATTGCGCTCACGGCCTGGCAGTTCCCCGACCGGCCCTGGCGTGAGGATGACGCCACGGCCCGCGGGCCGGAGCGGCCCCGGCTCGAACTGAGCCAGGAAGTGTTCGAGACGCAGCAGGCTGTGTGGCGCAACGCCATCGATGGCATCGCGGCGCAGCGGCCGGGTGTGCAGGAGGTCTACGGTCTGATCTACGCACCCTATGCGGAACAGGATGTGTTCCTGCGCGAGAGCAGCATGGTGGCGCAGCTGCTCGCGACCCGATTCGATGCGGCGGGCCGGGTG
>JACMQP010000063.1 GCA_014376915.1 Ramlibacter sp. | reverse complement strand
TTCTGGTCCAGGTTGACGGCGACCAGCTCGAAGTTCACCGGAGCGCGCTGCTTCATCTTCTGCAGGATGTCGAGCATGGCGTAACTGTCCTTGCCGCCGGACAGGCAGACCATGACCTTGTCGCCCTCCTCGACCATGTTGTAGTCGACGATCGCCTGGCCCATCTGGCGGCACAGGCGCTTTTCCAGCTTGTGGCTTTCGCGCTCGATCTTGCGGCCGGCCGACAGGGGGACGGGTTGGTTGTCGATCCAGAGGGCGCTCATGCAGTCATTTTCCCACCTCGGCTACCAGACGCCAGTTTCGACCCGGATCGCCACTTCGCAGTCGTCGAAGATCTCCAGCTTGGCGATCTTGACCCGCACGCCCAGCACGCCCGGCAACTGCATCAGCCGCAGCGCCAGCTTGCCGATCAGGCTTTCCAGCAGGTTGACGTGTTGGGCCGTGCACTCCTCGATGATGATGCGGCGCACCTTGCGGTAGTCCAGCACGTGGGTGATGTCGTCGTCGCAGGGCAGCAGCGGCTGGGGCCCCAGGTTCAGTTCGGCGTCCACCAGGATCGGCTGGGGCGAGGCCTTCTCGTGGTCCAGGATGCCCAGGTTGGCGTCGAACCGCAGCCCCGTGAGTGTGAGGATCTGGGTGCCGCGATCGTTGTGCACCAATTAAAGATTCTCGCGAATGTGAAAAACCTCGACACCGACTTCTTCGCAATCCTCGTAGACGTCGGGCTTGGAAGTGCGCACACGCACGGCCAAGACGCGTGGGTTCTCGAGCAACCGCTTCAGCACGTCGTCGCAGAGCGTTTCCTGCAGCTGTATCGGACCCACGGCAAGGCGGTCGTAGACAGCCTTGCGCACGAAATCGTAGTCCACGACCTCTTCGAGCGCATCCATTTTGGGCGATGTCCGGGCCAGGGAGACATACAGATCCACGTCAATGATGACGTGTTGAGGCCCGAGCTTTTCGAAGTCGTGTACGCCGATCCAAGCCTGGACACGGAGTCCACGCAGGAACATGCGACGGCAGTGCGTCCTGAGCCATTCAACGTCCTTCATTCGAAATATTCCTCAGAAGTTCATCGACGACGAACATGATGTCGCGCGGCACGGGAACAAGATGCTGGCCGTTGTCGACGCAAAGGCTTGCGCCGGTAATGCACGGATTGTCTGCAAGAAAGACTGTTGCCTGCGCCACCCTGGCGACGTCGATGGGGCGCCGCAACAGGTTTGCGCGGCTTGCCAGATCATAGTTCTCCTGGCTCTGAGGGCCGCTGATATAGAGCAGACCTGGTGCGACGGCATTGACTCTGACCAGCGGTGCCAGGGCCTGTGCTTGTTGAGCCACGGCACGCTCCAGAGCGAGCTTGGACAAGGTATACGAAAAATAGTCCGGATTGAGATTGAATACTTTCTGGTCCAGGATATGCACCAGAGCGGATGGCGCAATCGGTTGACTGTCGACACAGTGCCGGTAGAGCATGCGGCCCAGGGTCAGGGGAACAATCAGATTTGTCTGCAGCTGTGCAAGCAAGCCGCGCTCGGAAAAATTTTCGGCAGTGTCCGGCTCGAAGAGCGAGGCGTTGTTGACAATGCCATGCAACTCACCGCCAACACAATGCAACGCAGACCTGAAGAGCTTGTCGGCATCGTCCGCGCTGTCAAGTGGCCCGGGCACCAAGGCCCACTTCACGCCCAGGACCGTCAGTTCCTCGCCGAGACTGCGAGCCGCCGCAGTTGAGCGGTTGTAATGACAAGCCACGTTCCACCCGGCGCGTGCAAATGCCAGACAGGTTTCGCGTCCCAGACGCAACGCGCCGCCCGTCACCAGGACCCATCGGCTCATGCGCGCACCTGCGGCTGTTTGGTCGAGGCTAGCGAGGCATCGAGGAAGCCCCGGACGCAAAACGAAAGATCCTGTACGAAATAGAGGCGCTGGTCCGGACGGACCAGGAATTCAGGATCGAGGCTGCGAAAAAAGAGCAGCCCCCTGCTGGTTGGCTCACCGGCAGACAAGGCAGGCGCGTCGTTCAATTGGTAGCCCTCGGCGAGGGCGCCCAGGATCACGTGCCGGAACACGGCGACTGCTTCCGAGTTCGCATCCAGCCGCGCAGGCAGCGCCACATTCGCCAGCCAGAAACAGACATTTGCCTTACGCACATTGAGTTCGACACGGAAGCGCTGCTGGAATGGGAGCTCCTGCCCGGGCATGCTCAACGACAAGGTGTAGTCGGCGCCACAGCCACGCACGCCAGTCTGGATATCGACTTTTCCATAGGCGTCACTGAGGTTCGCTCGCACCGCATCGGGAATATTGTGTTGCAACACCTGGGTGGTCAATTCCTTCAGCTTTCGGTCACTGTTTTGACCGAAGACCAGCGCGATGACGATCATCAGCACCGGCAGTGACACGGTCACCAAGGCAATTGCCGAGGAAACCTGCTCCGCCTCGCGTGCCCAGATGCCATGTGCCAGCAGCGCGAGGCCGCTTGCGATGACGGACACAATCAGAACAGAGATGGCTGCCCGTATCCATAGCGGCAGCGCCAGCATTCGAAGCCAGCTGACGAGTTCGTTGGAAGCCGGCGACGCGCCTTTATTTTGAGTTTCTGCCATGCGTGGACCCTTTGCTTGCGCCGGAGTGACAATCAGCTGTGACCACGGAATTGAAGAGTTTAACGAGCGCTCCCCGGATGCTGGTGGAAAAGGCGATTGCGCGGGCCGGGGGCTGGATCCCTTTCGACCGGTTCATGGCGCTGGCCCTGTACGCCCCGGGGCTGGGCTATTACGCCAACGACACACGCAAGTTCGGCACTGATCCGGCGTCAGGCAGCGATTTCGCGACCGCGCCTGAGATGACTCCGCTGTTCGGCGCCAGCGTCGCCGTGCAGGTGGCCGACGCCTTGCGCGCCACCGGCACCGACGAAGTCTGGGAATTCGGCGCCGGCTCCGGCGCACTGGCGCTGCAGCTGCTGCAGGCGCTGGGCGGTGCGGTGCGCCGCTACACCATCGTCGATCTCTCCGGCAGCCTGCGCGAGCGCCAGCAGCAGGCCCTGGCCGAGTACGGCGACAAGGTGCAATGGATCAGCGAACTGCCCCAGCGCTTCCGCGGCGTGATTGTCGGCAACGAAGTCCTGGACGCGATGCCGGTGAAGTTGCTGATGCGCAGGGGTGGCGCCTGGCACGAGCGTGGGCTGGGGTCCGGGCTAGCCTGGATCGACCGGCCCACCGACCTGCGCCCGCCCGTCGAGATCCCCGGCAGCCACGACTACCTGACCGAGATCCACCTGCAGGCCGAGGCGTTCATCCGCACCCTGGCCGACCGGCTGGAGCGCGGCGCGGCCTTCTTCATCGACTACGGCTTCGGCGAGGACGAGTACTACCATCCGCAGCGCCACATGGGCACGCTGATGTGCCATCGCGGCCACCTTGCCGATCCCGATCCGCTCGGCGACGTCGGCCTGAAGGACATCACCGCCCATGTCAATTTCACCGGTCTGGCGCTGGCCGCGCAGGATTCCGGCCTGGCGACGCTGGGCTACACCAGCCAGGCGCGCTTCCTGATGAACTGCGGGCTGGTGGCGCGGTTGGCGCAGGCGTCGCTGCAGGAGCGAATCGCCGGCCAGCGGCTGTTGGCCGAGCACGAGATGGGCGAGTTGTTCAAGGTCATCGGCTTCCATCAAGGCGCGTTCTGGCCGGCCTGCGGCTTCTCTGAGGGTGATCGTACGGGCCGTCTCTGAGCCCGTAAACTCGGGTCATGATTCGCTGGATCATCGTCATCTTCCTGGCACTGATGCTGATCAGCTGGTTCACTCCGCTGCTCAATCGCATGGGCTTCGGCAAGTTGCCGGGCGATCTGCGCTTTCAGCTTTTCGGCCGCCAATGGTTTGTTCCACTGACGACCACCATCATCCTGAGCATGCTGGCCGCGCTCGTCTCCAGACTCCTGTGAGTCCGCAGCGATGAAAGCCTGCATCGATATTGGTGGCACCAAGGTCGCTGTCAGCCTCAACAACGGCACCGACCTCGATCTGGTCGGGCGACGCACCGAGCCGACGGCCAAGACCGGCGACAACGATGCGCTGGCGCGGCAGGTGATGCGCATGGTGGACGCGGCTTGCGCCGAAGCGGGCGTCGCGGCAGCCGGCGTGCAACGCGCCGGTGTCTCTTCCTGCGGCCCGTTCGTGATGCGCGGCGGCCTGATCGAGGTGGCGGCTCCCAACATCTGCGGCGGCATCGCGGGCCCGGCCCGTGGCCTGCCGAACGATTGGGAAACGGCGCTGCTGGAGGCGCCGCTGCGCCAGCGCTTCCGCGAGGTGCGCGTCGAAAACGACTGCGTCGCCGCGCTGGAAGCCGAGCGGCGCTGGGGCGCGCTGGAAGGCGTGGACCATTGCGCTTACGTGACCTGGAGCACCGGCATCGGCGCCGGGCTGTGCGTCGACGGCCATGTGCTGCGCGGCAAGAACGGCAACGCTGGCCATGCCGGCCACATGTTCGTCTCCGACAACGATGACGCGCTGTGCGGCTGCGGCAACGTGGGCGACGTCGAGGCGCTGGTCTCCGGTAACGCCATCGGCCGCCGCTTCGGGCTGGACGCGGCGTCGCTGTTGCAGCGGGCAAAGGCCGGCGACGCGCAATCGCTGGCGCTGGTTCATGAGCTGTGCCGGGTGATGGGCCGCGCGCTGTACAACATGATCATCACGCTCGACCTGCAGCGCATCAGCCTGGGCGGCAGCGTGTTCTGGCACCACCGGGATTTGCTGTTGCCGCGGCTGACGCACGAAATTCGCGGGAAGCTGGGCGCGCTGACCGACGGTTGCGACCTGGTCGCGGCCGGACTCAAAGACCGCGTCGGCGACTACGCTGCTCTGGCGTTGCTGATCTAGTTGCCCTCGAACAAGGCCTGCTGCAGCGCCGAAATCCGCGCCTGGTGGATCAGCTCGCCGATCCGCGGCCCCTCGGCGCCGGTCGCCTTGGCCGCTTCCGCGATCGCGTGGGTCGCCACTTCCTGCGCGGCCTTGAGCGCCGCCATCAGCCGCGGGCGCTGCGGATAAGGTCGCTCCTGCAGGCCGCCGCGGCCGCGGGCGTCGCATTCGCAGGCCAGCAGCGCTTCGTCGAAGCGCTGCGGCTTGCGGAAGGCGTCGCAGCGTTCCAGCAGCCGCACCAGCGCGGCGGCGCCGAATTCGCCGCTGCGGTGGATGTTGCCGTGCTCGCGCGCCACCACGTCCGCCAGGTCACGGCATTCGTTGGGCACGCGCAGGCGGTCCGCGAGCTTGCGCAGCAGCCGGGCGCTGCGCTCTTCGTGGCCGATGTGCTTCGGCAGCACCTCGACCGGCGTGGTGCCCTTGCCCAGGTCGTGGGTCAGGCAGGCGAAGCGCACCGTCAGCGGCGCCTGCAGCCGCGCACTCATGTCCAGCACCATCATCAGGTGCACGCCGGTATCGACCTCGGGGTGGTAGTCGGCGCGCTGCGGCACGCCCCACAACCGGTCCACCTCGGGCAGCACCCGTGCCAGCGCACCGCAGTCGCGCAGCAGGTCGAACATGCGCGACGGCGTCGGCTCCATCAGACCGCGAGCCAGTTCCTGCCAGACCCGCTCGGGCACCAAGTGGTCGGCTTCACCGTCGTGCACCATCTCGCGCATCAGCTGCAAGGTCTCGGGTGCCAGGCTGAAATCGGCGAACCGCGCGGCGAACCGCGCAACCCGCAGGATCCGCACCGGGTCTTCGCGGAAGGAGTCGGTGACGTGGCGCAGCACCCGCTGCGACAGGTCGCGCTGGCCGTGGTACGGATCGATCAGGCCGCCGTGCCCGTCGCGGGCGATGGCGTTGATGGTGAGGTCGCGCCGCGCCAGGTCTTCCTCAAGCGTGACGCTGGGTTCGGCGCTGATCGCGAAGCCGCGGTAGCCGCGGGCGGTCTTGCGCTCGGTACGCGCCAGCGCGTACTCCTCATGCGTGTGCGGGTGCAGGAACACCGGGAAGTCCTTGCCCACAGGCAGGAAGCCCTGCTCGATCATCGCTTCGGGCGTGGCGCCCACCACCACCCAGTCGTGGTCGTTCACAGGCAAACCCAGCAAGGCATCCCGCACCGCACCGCCCACCATGTATGTCCGCATGGCGGCAGTTTACGGTGGCCGGTCTCAGCGGTTCAGCCGCTCCCAGACTCCGGCGGCGCGCTCGCGCACATCGGCGGGCGCCGGCAGCAGCGGCAGACGGCAGTCCCCAACCTCCTGGCCCAGCGCGCGCAGCATGGCCTTGATCGACATTGGAAACACCGACTCGTCGCTGTTGATGAAGGCGAAGGATTCGAGCAGCCGGGCGTTGATGGCGCGCGCCTCCTCGACCCGGCCGGCCTGGAAGGCGCTGATTAGCCGCGTGAACTGCAGGCCGGTCCAGTGGGTGCTGGTGCCGACCACGCCGACTGCGCCGATCGCCAGCAGCGGCAGCGTCAGGGAATCGTCGCCGGAGTAGAGGTCCAAATGCTCCCCGGTTTCGGCCACCAGCAGGGCGGCGGCCCCCGGATCGCCGGTGGCATCTTTGAAGGCGACGATGTTGGGGACTTCACGAAAGAGTCGCAGCAGCACCTCGTGAGCAATGCGCCGGCCGGTGCGCAGCGGGACGTCGTAGATCATCACCCGAAGGTCGGTGGCGGCAGCGGCGGCGCGGAAGTGCGCCTCGATGCCGGCCTGGGGCGGGCGGTTGTAGTACGGGCCGACCAGCAGCACGCCGGCCGCCCCCAGACCCCTGGCCTCGCGCGTGAGGGCGATGGTGTGGGCCGTGTCGTTGGTGCCGGTGCCAGCCAGCACGGGCACGGTCACCGCCTCGCAGACGGCGCGCACCAGGTCGCGGCGCTCGGCGTCGCTGAGTGTCGCGGCTTCGCCGGTGGTCGCTGCCACCGCCAGTCCATCGTTGCCGTGGGCGACCAGCCAGCGAGCCAGCCGCTGCGCCGCATCCAGGTCGAGCCGGCCCTGTGCGTCGAAGGGTGTGACCATCGCGCTCATGACAGCGCCGAAATGGCGCGGGCCGTTCATCCGCGCGACGTTCGGTACGGCTCGTCGAACGGAATGAAGTCGTGCTCGGCCAACGCGCCATCGGTCCACGCCTTCACGCCAGACAGCGCGAGCACCCGCTCCACGTAACCCTTGATCGCCCCGGGCACCGGCAGTGCGTAATTCTTCAGCCGCAGGCAGACCGGCGCGAAATAGGCGTCGGCGGCGCTGAACTGGCCGAACAGCATCGGCCCGCCGTGCTGCAGCAGCAGGCCGCTCCACATGGCGACGATGCGCTCGACGTCGGAGCGCACGGCCCCCTGTTCCTTCCAGACCCGGGCGCCGATCTCCGGCAGCACCGCTTCCACGTTCATCGGGCAGTGGCTGCGCAGTCCCGAAAAGCCCGAGTGCATTTCGGCGCAGATGCTGCGGGCCCGGGCGCGTGCCTGCCCGTCTTGCGGCCAGACGCCCTGCCGCGGGAAACGCTCGGCGACGTATTCGATCATCGCCAGCGTGTCCCAGACCGGGAAGCCGTCGTCCACCAGCACTGGCACCTTGCCCGCCGGACTGAGGTCGGCCAGCGCCCGCTTGAACGCAGAATCGGCCTCGAACGAGTCGAAACGCACCATCACTTCCTCGAACGGGATCTGCAACTGTTTCAGCAGCAGCCACGGCCGCATCGACCATGACGAGTAGTTCTTGTTGCCGATGTAGAGCTTGAGCATGAAATTCTCCGGGTCGAAGCGCCCATGCTAGCGGCGACCGCCGCGCCATTCATGCAAAAAAGCCGCCCGATTGATGCGCAAACGGTCGGCGCGCCTCACGGGATGTCCCGGTACGGTTCGGGCTGGCTGGCGTCGCGCGGGCCGATCTTGCCCAGCCGCGCCTTCAGCGACTGCGGCTGGCCAGTCAGCAGGGCGGCGTAGTTGGTGGTGTTCGACAGGACCTTCTTGACGTAATCGCGAGTCTCGGTGAAAGGCACGTTTTCGGCCCAGGCGGCGCCCTCGATCACCGGGCCGTTGCGCCAGGCCCGCGGCCGTCCCGGCCCTGCGTTGTAGGCAGCTGCGGCCATCGGCATCGAGCCGTTGAAGTCGTCCAGCACCAGTTTGAGGTAGCCGGTGCCGATGGCGATGTTGGTCTGGCGGTCATTGAGCTGGTCGATCGTGAAGTCGCCCAGGCCGATCTTCTTGGCGGTCCAGCGGGCCGTCGCTGGCATCACCTGCATCAATCCCGACGCGCCGACATGCGACCGCGCGTCCATGACAAAGCGGCTTTCCTGCCGGATCAGACCGTACACATAGGCCGGGTCGAGGCTGATCTCCTTTGCACGCTTCACCACTGATTCACGAAAGGGCGTCGGGAACCGCAGCTCGAAATCGACCTCCGACCTGGTGCGGTCGCTGGTGTTGATGCAGCGGTCCCAAAGCTCGCGGTCGCAGGCCAGTTGGGCCGCCGCCAGCAGCTCGCGATCGTTCATGCCGCCGGGCTTGGCCAGGTTGGTGGCGTAATTCCATTCGCGCACGCCCTCGGGTCGAAGTCCCAGGAGGATGGCGTAGATGCCGCGCTGCAGGCTGAGGTTCTGCCGGGCGCCTTCCTTCTCCGCGTCGGTCAGCGGCGCCGGGCGCTGCGGCGCCGTGATTTTCTGGCCCAGTTCCTCGAGCGCGAGCTGTTCGTAGAAGCCGCGCACCGAAGCGATCGATTCAAGCAACCGCTGCGCGTCGGCGCGGTTGGCTTCGTTTTCGGCGACGACGAGCAAGGCGCGGGCCTTCCAGTAGACCCACACCGGCTCCTTGCGCGCTTCCTCGCTCATGGCGTTGATCGCTTGCAGCACCAGCGGCCACTGCATGCCGCGCGGCGACCGCAGGGCAGCCCGGGCCTTCCATGCCAGCATGTCGTCGGTGAGGTCGCTGTCGCGCGTCACCTTGGCAAAGTGATCGAGCGCGACGCCACTGAGCTTGCCGGCGGCCTGGCGGCCGATCACGCCCCAGACCCAGTTGCGCTCCTCCGCTGAAAGCTGCGGTCCCCATTTGCCTTCCAGCATGACGGCGGCCCCATCCAGATCGCTGGTCGCCAGCTTGATCAGCGCCAGCGTCACCATCTCGCGCTTGGACTTGAATACGGCGAGCCTGCGGCTGGTCAGGAACTTCGTCGGGCTGTTGCTGAGGTCGTTGAACAGGTCGATCGATCGCGGCGCGGCGATTTCGACCGCCGCAGCGGCCGCCTTCAGGCGGTTGCCTTCCGTGGCGAGGCGCGCCTTGCGCCAGGCGTCGTTGGCCGTCATGTGCCGGCTGCCCTGCGGATCGGCGATCAGCGTCTGCGCCGCCAGCGTGCAGCCGTCGTCCGCTTCGCGCTGGGCCAACCAGGCATGGCGGACTTCTTCGGCCAGGCTGGCCGGCGCGGCCGCGCCTTCGCGCAGGAACTGGGCCAGCAGCGCGTAGCAGCGCACTTCCTTGTCGTCGTTCATGCGGTAGCGCGGGTACTCGGCGGCTAGGGCAGTCCAGTCGCGGCGCTGGCCCAGCACTTGCAGCCAGTCGTTGCGCATCCGGTCTTCCTGGTAGGTGCCGGCGTAGCGCGCCATGAAGTCTTGGATTTCCCGCGCGCTCGCGACGTCCAGGCGGGCCTTCAGCTCCCAGTACGCGGCATAGGGTTCCAGGACGTGGCCGCGGGCCAGCGGCAGCAGCTGGGTCAGCCGTTGCCGGTTGCCCTGTTTGAAAGCCTGGTTCATGTCCAGAATGATCTCGTCGCGGGACTGCGCGCCTGCGTGGCAACTCAGCATCACCGCGATCAGTGCCAAAATCGTTCGTAACTTCATTGGGGGATTATGGACAAGCCGGAGCAAAAAAAGGCTTTGCGCCAGCAGCTGGTCGAACAGCGGCTCGCAATGCCTGACCGTGTCGTGCGGTGCGACCTGCTGCAGCGGGTGATGCGCATCTGGCTCGTCCATCGTCCGGACGCGGTGATCGGAGCGTACTGGCCGATCAAGGGCGAGTTCGATCCGCTGCCCGCGCTGCACCGCTGGAAGGAGGACGGCGAGTTGCTCGATGAGTCGCAGCTGCGCCGCATCGGGTTGCCAGTCGTGGACAAGATGCACAAGACGCTGAAGTTCCATGCCTGGTATCCGGGCTGTCCGATGGAGGAGGACGCGTACGGCATTCCCAAGCCCAAGGACACCGAAGTGATCATCCCCACACTGCTGTTCGTGCCCTGCGTGGGCTACGGCCCGGGCGGCCACCGGCTGGGTTACGGTGGTGGCTTTTACGACCGCACGCTCGCTTCACTGGTGCCGCGGCCGTACACCGTTGGCCTCGGCTTCACCCACGGCTTCCTTGGCGACCTGGAGCCCGAGCCGCACGACATCCCGTTGAACGCCATCCTGAACGACAACGGCATCGTCTGGCCCATAGGATGACTTTCACGCACTTGACTTTGTCAAGTCGCCACTTCCCGAAAGGACCCAGCCGCACTCGGGGCGGCCCTGCGGCCGGCTGATCGCCTTGGTTCAGTCGATGTCGTCGATGGTGTCCGGGTCGGGCACTTCGCCGATGGTCTGGCGCGTCGCCTTGGCCTGGGCCGTCAGCCATGCGCAGAAGTCCCTGATTTCCGGCCGCTGCGCGTTGCGCGGGCCGACGATGAGCCAGTAGGCGTGCGGCGATTCCATGCGCAGCTTCGGCAGCGGCTCGATCAGGTCGCCGTTGGCCAGGCTTTCGGCCACCATCGGCAAGCGGGCCAGCACCACGCCCTGCCCGGCAAGTGCGGCCTGCACCATCTGGTACGCATAGTTGAAATGGAGCCAACGCCGCGGCACCAGCTTGGACTGTTGCTGCTCGTCGAACCAGCGCCGCCAGGTGAGCCACTCCAGGTGGGTGCGGTGGGCATCGCCGGCTTCGATCAGGGCGAACTGCGCCAGGTCCGCCGGGTGCTTCAGCGGCGGGCCGCTTTTGAGCAACCAGGGGCTGACCACCGGCGTGAGCTGCTCCCCGAACAAGCGCACTGCGCCGGTGGGCATGTTGGCCATCGGCCCGTAACGCAAGGCGAGGTCCACGTCCGCCACATCCAGGTCGAGCGGGGCGTCGGACGCGTCGATGCGGATGTCGATGTCGGGGTTGTCGCGCTGGAACTGCTCCAGCCGCGGGATCAGCCACATCGAGGCGAACGAGGCGAAGGTGGTGAGCGACACGCTCTTGCGGCCCGCGCTCTGCCGGATCTGGCGCACGGCGCCGTCGATGCGCGGCAGCGCATGGGTAACGGCCAGCAGCAGTTGCGCGCCGGCGCTCGTCAGTTCAACTGCGCGGGTGTGGCGCAGGAACAGGCTGACGCCCACTTCTTCCTCCAGCGACTGGATCTGGCGGCTGACGGCCGACTGCGTCAGCGCCATCTCTTCCGAGGCGGCGCGGAAGTTCAGGTGCCGGGCCACGGCTTCAAAGGCCCGAAGGTTGCCGGCGGAGATTGGCCGGCTGCGCAAATGGGTTTGGGAATGCTGCATGCGGGCTGAATGCGGACGGTGCGATTGATGCGAATCGGGAATCAATAGCCTAGCCGGATTTCATTGGACTGCCAAGCTGGCGGCGCCGATCATTCCATGACGAAAAGCAACCAGGAGATCCGCCATGGCTTCGCAAGCACACACCCAGCAGCATCAATCCGCAGCTTCGGTCGCGGGCGCCTGGAAGCTGGCTGGCGGGCGGGCCATCACATTGCGGCCGCGACGTACGGGGCTGTTGCGCATCGCACGCGGAAGCGTGTGGGCGACCAGCGGCGGACCGCACGCGGGTCCACTGAACGATCAGGGCGACCGCTTCCTGCACGCAGGCGAGCAACTGCAGGTGCGTCGTGGCGAGCGGCTGGTACTCGAGGCCTGGAGCCGGCACGGCTGCGCCTATTTCCGCTGGGACCCGCTGCCGCAACCGGTCGCGCGCCGGGTGCGTGTGGCCGACCTTGCTCAGCCGGTCGAGGACTTGCGCCGGGCGGTGGTGCTTGGCGCGAGAGCCACCGGGCGGCTGGTGGCGGCCCTGGCCGGCCTGGCCTCGGCATTGGCCTGGCTGGGCCGCGACCGGCCAGCCTCGGCGGATTGCGCCTTCAACGCGCATTCCAGCGCCTGCCGCGTCCACGGCGCCATGAGTTGAGGCGACTCCATCGCCTCGGCCGGTGCGCTGTAGTAATTGACGCTGCGCTGCGCGCCGTCGGCCTTGAGCCACAGCTTTTCGCCGGAACCCAGGTTGGCGACGTGCACTGCCCCAAGCTGGAAAGCAGCTCGCAGCAGTGGCGGGCGAACGTGCTGGCTGGCATCTGCCGACGATGGCAGCGGGCCGCGATAATTCCTGGATGGCCCGTCCCAAGTCTTCGCAGCACGAGTTCCGGCGGGACGAGATCCTGGATATCGCGGCGCAGTGCTTTGCCGACCGCAGCTACCCCGCGGCCAGCATGAACGACATCGCCAGCGCC
>JACMQP010000441.1 GCA_014376915.1 Ramlibacter sp. | reverse complement strand
GATGTTCGACAACCTGCTGCAGGACCAGCGGCTGATGGACGAATTCAAGCGCCAGCTCAAGCTGATGCAACCGGCCGTGTTCACGCTGGCGCAGAGCGATTCGCGTTTCTTCAGCGACCGCAGTCACCCCGCGCGGTTGTTTCTGGACCGGATCACGCAGCGGAGCCTGGCGTTTTCGGCAGCGTCCGACGATGGCTGGCAGCGCTTTCTGGCGACGGTCGAAGACTCGGTGACCTGGCTGGACAGCAAGATCGTCGACGCCGAGGTGTTCGGTGAACTGCTCGATCACCTGCAGGCCCAGTGGAACCAGCACGACGAGGTGCTGCGCAGCCGGCGCGAGCTGGCGGCGCGGGCCCTCCTGCACGCGGAGCAGCGCAACCTGCTGGCGCAAAAGCTCGCGGGCGAGTTCGCCGATGCCATGCAGGAGCACACGGTCGCGGCCTTCGTCGGCGACTTCCTCAAGGGCTCGTGGGCCCAGGTCGTGGCCGAGGCGCAACTCAGTTGCGTCGACGGTTCGGACGATCCCTATGGCTACCGCGCCGTTGTCGACGAGTTGATCTGGAGCGTCCAGAAGGGCACGACGGCGCGCGGCCGCAACCAGCGGCTGGCCCAGATCATCCCATCGCTGCTGGCCCGGCTGCGCGATGGCCTGCAGCGGATCGACTATCCGCCGGAGCTGACGACGCATTTTTTCGACAGCCTGCTCGGGCTGCACCAGGCGGCGCTGGACGAGGGCCGGCAGCCCGGCGACCCGACGGCCAGGGACCTCGAGGCGCTGTCGCTGGCCCTGCCGAACGCGGACCGCCAGCCGGTCATCACCGAGGGCATCCCCACCCTGAACGACGCCATCGAAGTGGCCGAGCTGTTTCCGGAGCAGACGGCCGGTGCCGCCCCCGAACTCACCGGCAACGAGCCCTGGCTGGCCGGCGGCGAGGCGCAGGATTCCGGCTACCTGGACGAGGAGTCGTACCTGCCGGACGAGGTGCCGCAGATCCCCGACGAACTGGCGGAGGCTTTGCCCGAGCCGGTCGGCGCGGCGGAGATCCGCACCGGCACCTGGGTCGAGCTCATGGTCAATGGCAACTGGCTGCGGGTGCAGCTGACCTGGGCCAGCCCGCACGCCACCCTGTTCATGTTCACCTCGCTGGCCGGCACTGCCCATTCGATGTCGCGGCGCACGCTGGAGCGGCTGCGCGGCCAGGGGCTGATGAAGGTGGTGGCTGACCGCAACGTGGTTGACGACGCCTTCGACCGCGTGGCCCAGGCGGCGCTGCGCAACAGCTTCGACGGCAAGTCCTGACGGCTCGCGGTTCCGCGCCGCCAGGCCCTGCGCGTGCCCGGCGCTGTCCGGCGCGGATAATCGACGCTTTGCAGTCCGCAACCCCCTTTTCAAGAAGAGCCATGGCCCAGTACGTCTTTACCATGAACCGCGTCGGCAAGATCGTGCCGCCGAAGCGCCACATCCTCAAGGGCATCTCGCTGTCCTTCTTTCCCGGCGCCAAGATCGGCGTCCTCGGCCTGAACGGTTCGGGCAAGTCCACGCTGCTCAAGATCATGGCCGGCGTCGACACGGAATACGAAGGCGAAGCCACGCCGATGCCGGGCCTGAAGATCGGCTACTTGCCGCAGGAGCCCAAGCTCAATTCCGAACACACGGTGCGCGAAGCGGTCGAGGAATCGCTGGGCGAGGTCTTCGCCGCCAAGGCCAAGCTGGAAGAGGTTTACGCCGCTTACGCCGAACCCGATGCCGACTTCGACGCGCTGGCGGCCGAACAGGCCAGGCTCGAAGCCATCATCGCGACCTCCGGCACCGACTCGGAGCACCAGCTCGAGATCGCCGCCGACGCGTTGCGGCTGCCGCCGTGGGATGCGGTGGTCGGCGTGCTGTCCGGCGGCGAGAAGCGGCGCGTGGCGCTGTGCCAGCTGCTGCTGTCCAAGCCCGACATGCTGTTGCTCGACGAGCCCACCAACCACCTGGACGCCGAATCGGTGGAGTGGCTTGAAGTGTTCCTCAAGCGCTATCCCGGCACCGTGGTCGCGATCACCCACGACCGCTACTTCCTGGACAACGCCGCCGAATGGATCCTGGAGCTGGACCGCGGCAACGGGATCCCCTGGAAGGGCAACTACAGCACCTGGCTGGAGCAGAAGGGCGACCGGCTGGCGCAGGAGCAAAAGGGCGAGGAAGCGCACGCCAAGGCCCTGAAGAAAGAACTGGAGTGGTCGCGCCAGAACCCCAAGGCGCGCCAGGCCAAGAGCAAGTCACGGCTGGCCCGGTTCGAGGAATTGTCCGACGTCGAGTACCAGAAGCGCAACGAAACGCAGGAGGTCTTCATCCCGGTGGCCGGACGCCTCGGGCAACAGGTGGTCGAAACGCACAACATCACCAAGACGGTCGCGGGGCGGGG
>JACMQP010000062.1 GCA_014376915.1 Ramlibacter sp. | reverse complement strand
TGGCCGACATCGAGCTGCGCCGGCGCAACGTCCGCCTGTCGCACTACGTCGCGGCCCGCCTGCCGACCTTGCTGGTCGATCCGATCCTGATCGAGCAGGTGCTGGTCAACCTGCTGAAGAACGCGGCCGAATCGATCGACCCCGCGCAGCGGCCGGCGGCGCGCCGCACCGTCGAACTGCGCGTGGTGCCCAAGCACGTCGCCGCGCAGCCGGTGGTCGAGTTCTCGGTGCAGGACTCGGGCGCCGGTCTGGCGCCCGAAGTGATGGGTCGGCTGTACGAGGCCTTCTTCTCCACCAAGGTCGAGGGCATGGGCATCGGCCTGAACCTTTGCCGCACCATCGTCGAATCGCACCGGGGCCGGATGCAGGCGGAGAACCTTTACAATGGGTTGGAGGTTTCTGGCTGCCGTTTTTCTTTCTGGATCCCGGTCTCCAGCGCCATCAATCCCACAGCAAACAAGAACGCCGGGGTGATCGCATGAGTGCGACACGCAGCGTGGAGACGGACCAATGAGCTTGATTCCCAAGAAGGGCACGGTCTATGTCGTCGACGACGACGAAGCGGTGCGCGACTCCCTGCAGTGGCTGCTGGAGGGCAAGGACTACCGGGTCCGGTGCTTCGACTCGGCCGAATCCTTTCTCTCGCGCTACGACCCGCGCGAGGTGGCCTGCCTGATCGTCGACATCCGCATGGGCGGCATGACCGGCCTCGAGCTGCAGGATCGCCTGCTGGAACGCAAGTCGCCGCTGCCGATCGTCTTCATCACCGGCCACGGCGACGTGCCGATGGCGGTGAACACGATGAAGAAGGGCGCGATGGATTTCATCCAGAAGCCGTTCAAGGAAGAAGAGCTCGTCAATCTGGTGGAACGGATGCTCGAACACGCCAAGGAAGCCTTCGCCGAATCGCAGAGCGCGGCCAGCCGCGACGCGCTGCTCTCCAAACTGACCTCGCGCGAGGCGCAGGTGCTCGAACGCATCGTCGCCGGCCGCCTGAACAAGCAGATCGCCGATGACCTGGGCATCAGCATCAAGACGGTGGAGGCGCACCGCGCCAACATCATGGAAAAGCTGAACGCCAACACGGTTGCCGACCTGCTCAAGATCGCTTTGGGGCAGAACTCGCAGAAGGCATGACGGCGCAGCTGATCGACGGCAACGCCCTCGCCCGCAACATCCGCATCGAGGTCGCCGGCCGCATTGCCGCGTTGAAAGCGCGGGGCATCCGGCCAGCGCTGTCGATCATCCTGGTGGGTGAGGATCCGGCCAGCCAGGTCTACACAAAGCACAAGGTCAACGACAGCACCGAAACCGGGTTGAGCGCGACGCTCGAGCGTTTTCCGGCGGACCTGCCCGAGAGCGAGTTGCTGGCCTGCATCGATGCGCTGAACCGCGACCCGGCGGTACACGGCATCCTGGTGCAGTTGCCACTGCCCAGGCGCATGGATTCGAGCAGGGTGATCGAGGCGATCGCGCCAGAAAAGGACGTGGACGGCTTCCACGTCGCCAGCGCCGGCGCGCTGATGGTGGGCCGCCCGGGCTTCCGGCCCTGCACGCCGTTCGGCTGCATGAAGATGCTGGAGTCGATCGGCTACGACCTGGAGGGCAAGCACGCCGTGGTGATCGGCCGCAGCAACATCGTCGGCAAGCCCATGGCGATGATGCTACTGGGCAAGAACGCTACCGTCACCATTTGCCACAGCGCCACGCGCAACCTGAAAGCGATGACGTTGCAGGCGGACGTGGTGGTCGCGGCGGTCGGCAGGCGCAATTTGCTCACGGCGGACATGGTCAAGCCGGGCGCGGTGGTGATCGACGTCGGCATGAACCGCGACGACCAAGGCAAGCTCTGCGGCGACGTGGACTTCGACGGCGTGAAGCACGTGGCGGGCTGGATCACCCCCGTCCCCGGCGGCGTGGGGCCGATGACCCGGGCCATGCTGCTGGTCAACACGCTGGAGGCGGCAGAACGGGCTGCCAGCCTATCGCGCCCATAAAGACGAATGCTTCCCGCGCTGGTTGAATTGGTGCTGCCTGCCGCAAAATGAATCGGATGAGCAATCCCCTTCTCGACTTCAACAACCTCCCCCTGTTCGACCAGATCGAGCCGGCCCATGTGGCCCCGGCCCTGGACGTGCTGCTGGCCAACGCCAACGACGCCCTGGAGCAGGTGACGCGGCCGGACTTCCCGCCGCGCTGGGACGAAATCGCCAAGGTGCTGGACACCTCGACCGAACGGCTGGGCCGGGCCTGGGGCGCCGTGAGTCATCTCAACAGCGTGGCCGACACCCCGGAGCTTCGCGCTGCGTACAACGAGGCGCTGCCGCGGGTGACCGAGTTCTGGACCCGGCTGGGCGCCGACGAGCGACTGTTCGCCAAGTACAAGGCGATCGCCCCGGCGACGCTCAACGCGGAGCAGCACCAGGCCCACAAGAACGCGGTCCGCAACTTCGTCCTCTCGGGCGCTGAGCTGGACGGTGAGGCCAAGGAGCGGTTCTCGCGCATCCAGGAACGGCAGGCTGAGTTGAGCCAGAAGTTCAGCGAGAACGCGCTCGACGCCACCGATGCGTATGCGTACGACGCTGATGAAGGCGAACTCAACGGCGTGCCGCAGGATGTGATCCAGGCCGCCCGCGCCGCTGCCGAGGCCGACGGCAAAAGCGGCTACAAGCTCACCCTGAAGATGCCGTGCTACTTGCCGGTGATGCAGTTCGCCCACAGCAGCAAGCTGCGCGAGACGCTGTACCGGGCCTATGTGACCCGCGCCAGCGACCAGGGCGACACCAAGTTCGACAACAGCGCGCTGATCCAGGAAATCCTCGCGTTGCGCCGGGAAGAAGCGCGGCTGCTGGGGTACCGCAACTTCGGCGAGGTCTCGGTGGTGCCCAAGATGGCCGAGTCGCCGCAGCAGGTGGTGGGCTTCCTGCGCGATCTCGCTGCCAAGGCGCGTGCCTACGGGGAGAAGGACGTCGCCGACATGCGGACCTTCGCCGCCGAGCACCTGCAGCTGCTGGATCCGCAGGCCTGGGACTGGCCCTACATCGGCGAGAAGCTCAAGGAGGCCCGCTATTCGTTCAGCGAGCAGGAGGTCAAGCAGTACTTCACCGCGCCCAAGGTGCTCGCCGGCCTGTTCAAGATCGTCGAGACGCTGTTCGAGGTGAGCATCCGGCGCGACGTCGCACCCGTGTGGAGCCCGGGCGTCGAGTTCTACCGCATCGAGCGCCCGCTCGCGACGGCCGGCGACCTGGCGGCGCCGACCCAGCTGGTGGGCCAGTTCTACCTGGACCCTTCCGCGCGCACCGGCAAGCGTGGCGGCGCCTGGATGGACGACGTCCGTGCGCGCTGGCTGCGGCCGGACAACGGCCAGCTGCAGACTCCGGTCGCGCATCTGGTGTGCAACTTCGCCGACGGCGTCGAGGGCAAGCCGCCGCTGCTCACGCACGACGACGTGACCACGCTGTTCCACGAGTTCGGCCACGGGCTGCACCACATGCTCACGCAGGTGAACGAGCGCGACGTCTCGGGCATCAGCGGCGTCGAGTGGGACGCCGTGGAGTTGCCCAGCCAGTTCATGGAGAACTTTGCCTGGGAATGGGATGTGCTCAGGCACATGACGGCCCATGTGGACACCGGCGCGCCGCTGCCGCGGGAACTGTTCGAGAAAATGGTGGCGGCGCGCAATTTCCAGAGCGGCCTGCAGACGCTACGCCAGATCGAGTTCTCGCTGTTCGACATGCTGTTGCATACCGACCACGATCCCGCGCAGGATTTCATGCCGCTCCTGTCGACGGTGCGGCAGGAGGTCGCCGTGATCCAGCCCCCGGCTTTCAGCCGCACGGCCCACACCTTCAGCCATATCTTCGCCGGCGGCTACGCGGCCGGCTACTACAGCTACAAGTGGGCCGAGGTGCTTTCGGCCGATGCCTACGCCGCGTTTGAGGAGACCGCGGGTAAAGACGGTGAGCCCAACGTGGAAACCGGGCGAAAATACCGGCAGGCCATTCTGGAAGCCGGCGGCAGCAGGCCGGCGATGGAATCTTTCAAGGCTTTCCGCGGCCGCGAACCGTCGCTCGACGCCTTGCTTCGGCACCAGGGCATGGCCTGAAAAAAATTACCCCTTTGTCCGACCGAGGAGTTCCGACCCATGCGTTTTGTCCGTCCTGACGTTGTTGCCGGCCTGATCGGCCTTGTCGTCGCCACGCTGTTCGCGGTTCCAGCCGTCGCCCAACAGGTGTTTCGCATCGTCGGCCCAGATGGCCGCGTGACGTTCTCCGACAAGCCGCCGCTGGACGCCAAGGCGGCGCCGGTGATGCCGCTGAGCGGCTCCGGCGCCGCCAGCGGCGCGGGCCTGCCGTTCGAACTGCGGCAGGTCGCGACCAAGTATCCGGTCACGCTGTACACGACCGGCGATTGCGGCCCGTGCGGCTCGGGACGAGCCTACCTTGCCAGCCGCGGCATTCCGTTCACCGAGAAGACCATCAGCAACGCCGAGGACGCGGGCGCGCTGAAGCGGTTGACCGGGGACATCTCGATGCCGCTGCTGACCATCGGCGGCCAGCAGGTCAAGGGATATTCGGATTCCGAGTGGGGCCAGTTCCTCGACGCCGCCGGCTATCCGGCCAAATCGGTGCTGCCGCCCTCCTACCGCAGTCCGCCGGCGTCGCCGCTGGTGGCGGTGCAGCGGCCGGCGACAGCGGCCCCGAGCGCCGCCCCGACTGCGGCGGCACCGGCCCGTGCACCGACCCCCCCGGCGGGCGCCGCGGACAACCCCGCCGGCATCAAGTTCTGATCACGGCCCGCCGCCGCCCGCGCGTCAGAAAGTCATCGTCCTGACACCGGTCGCTGTGCCGAGCAGGCACACCGTGGCTTTCTGATGGGCGAAAACGCCCACCGTCACCACGCCCGGCCATTGGTTCACCTCGTTCTCGAAGCGCAGCGGCTCGCTCAGCGTGAGGCCGGTCACGTCCAGGATGTGCTGGCCGTTGTCGGTCACCAGCGGCTGGCCGTCCTTCAGCCGCAGCAGAGCGCTGCCGCCCATGGCCGCGAACTGCCGCATCACGCGCCGTGTCGCCATCGGGATCACCTCGACCGGCAGCGGAAAACGTCCGAGCACGCCGACCAGCTTGGACTCGTCGGCGATGCAGATGAACCTGAGTGACTGCGCCGCAACGATCTTCTCGCGCGTCAGCGCCGCGCCACCCCCCTTGATCATGTAGCCGCGGTTGTCGATCTCGTCGGCGCCATCGATGTAGACCGAGATGTCGCCGACGTCGTTGGCATCGAACACCGTGATGCCGAGCGCCTGCAGCCGCTGGGTGGAGGCGAAAGAGCTGGAGACGGCGCCGGCGACTCCCTTCTTCATCGTTGCCAGCGCGTCGATGAATTTGTTGACAGTGGAACCGGTGCCGACACCGATGATTTCGCCCGGTTGCAGGTACTGGAGGGCGGCCTGTCCCACCAGCGCTTTCAGTTCGTCCTGGGTCATTTGCGACAATCCTTGGGTTGCATTCCTGAATTATCCATGTCGCTCCTTCCTTATTCGCTGGCCCGCCCTTTCCTGTTCGCCCTGGATGCGGAGACTGC
>JACMQP010000061.1 GCA_014376915.1 Ramlibacter sp. | reverse complement strand
TTCGGCGGGCCTGCTGGCATGAAATCCATTATTCTGCGCAGTCCCCATCGTCTGTGTCGTCATTCTTCCAATGCAAAACATTCCACTCGGCCGCAGCAATCTGCAGGTCACCCCCATCTGCCTGGGCACCATGACCTTTGGCGAGCAGGTCGACGAAGCGACCGCCCACGCGGTGCTGGACCGCTCGCTCGCGCGCGGCATCAACTTCATCGACACCGCCGAGATGTATTCGGTGCCGGCGCGCGCCGAAACCTATGGCCGCACCGAGACCATTCTCGGCAACTGGTTCGCGAAGAACCCTGGCGCCCGTGAGAAGCTGGTGCTGGCCACCAAGGCGGCCGGCCCCGCGCGCGGCATGCCCTGGGTCCGGCAAGGCCGCGGCTTGACGGCGGCCGACATCGTGGCGTCGTGCGAAGCCAGCCTGCAGCGGCTGCAGACCGATGTGATCGACCTGTACCAGATCCACTGGCCCGAACGCAACGTGCCGATGTTCGGCGGTATCTACTACGACCCCAAGCTGGAGCGCACCACCACGTCCATTCACGAGCAGCTGGAAGCCTTTGCGACCTTGGTGAAGCAGGGCAAGATCCGCCACATCGGACTGTCCAACGAGACGCCGTTCGGCGTGCACGAGTTTGTGCGGCTGGCGGAGCAGCACAACCTGCCGCGCATCGCCACGGTGCAGAACGTGTATTGCCTGGTGAGCCGCGGTCTGGAAAACGGCCTCGACGAGACGATGCACCGGCTGGATGTTTCGCTGCTGGCCTATTCGCCGCTGGGCTTCGGGTTGCTCACCGGCAAGTACGACCAGGGCGGCACCGATGGCCCGGAGGCACCACAAGGCTCGCGCATTGCGAAGTTCGAGTCCGTGCGCAAGCAGCGCTGGGGCCGGCCCGAGGCCCTGGCGGCGGCGCGCCGCTACAACCAGCTGGCGCGCGACAACGGCATGACACCGACCCAGATGGCGCTGGCCTTCTGCTACACCAGGTGGCAGGTCGCCAGCACCATCATCGGCGTCACCTCGGTCGCCCAGTTCGACGAGGACCTGGCCGCCTGGGGCACGCAACTGTCGCCCGAAGTGCTGGCGCAGATCGACCGGATCCGGTGGGAAGCCAGGGATCCGGCGGCTTGAACAATCCATGGATCCCGGATCAAGGCCGGGACGACCAAAACCAATGGCGAAGAAGATCCACGTCAGCGAAACGCCCGCCACCGCCATGCTGCGCGAGCGCGGCGTCGCCTTCACCGAACATCCGTACGAATACCTCGCGCATGGCGGCGCGCAGCACAGTGCGATGGTGCTCGGCGTCGATCCGTTCGCCGTGGTCAAGACCCTGATCATGGAAGACCAGAACGCCAGGCCGCTGGTGGTGCTGATGCACGGCAACCGCAAGGTGTCGACCAGGAGCCTGGCGCGCCAGGTCGGCGCCAAGTCGGTGGAGCCGTGCCAGCCCGAGGTGGCCAACCGGCACAGCGGCTACCTGGTCGGCGGCACGTCGCCATTCGCCACGCGCAAGGCGATGCCGGTCTACATCGAAGACAGCATCCTGGCGCTGCCGCGCATCCTAATCAATGGCGGGCGCCGTGGCTACCTGGTGGGCATCGATCCGCAGGTCTGCGTGCAACTGCTCGGCGCGAAGCCGGTGCAGTGCGCGCTGGCAGAATAGCCGCCTATCCGCCGGAGACCAAGTCTTGCAAGTTCTTTACCCATTCCTGGCGACGCTGGCCGCGTACCTGCTGGGGTCGATTTCCTTCGCCGTGATCGTCAGCCGCCTGATGGGGCTGCGAGACCCGCGCACCTTCGGCAGCAAGAACCCGGGCGCCACCAATGTGCTGCGCTCGGGCAGCAAGCCGGCCGCGATCGTCACGCTGCTGCTGGACGGCGTGAAGGGCTGGCTGCCGGTGCTGCTGGTGCAGCTGTTCGGCAAGCCCTATGGACTGGAAGAAGGCACGGTGGCGATGGTGGGGCTGGCGGCCTTTCTCGGCCACCTGTATCCCGTGTTCTTCCGCTTCCAGGGCGGCAAGGGCGTCGCCACCTTTCTGGGGGTGGTGTTCGGCATTCATCCGCTGCTGGGCCTTGCGACGGCGGCCACCTGGGTGATCATTGCCTTTTTCTTTCGCTACTCGTCGCTGGCATCGCTGATTTCCGCCGTGTTCGCGCCCGCCTTCTACCTGCTGGGCGACCACATCCAGTGGTATGCGGAAACGCCGGTGGCGCTGGCCCTGGCGGTGATGGCGCTGCTGCTGGCCTGGCGGCACAGCGAGAACATCGGCCGCCTGCTGCAAGGCAGGGAATCGAGGCTGGGCGCGAAGAAGACCATGCCTGGCCGCTAGCCCCAGGCGCTAGTGGCGAAGCAGGAACCGCGACACCACCGGCGGCGTTTCGCCCAGGTGGAAGGCCAGCTTGCGATCGCGCAGCGCGACGTCGGCGGTCGTCACGCGGTCGAAGCGGCGCAGGTGCTCGGTCCACGATTCGTCGGTGATCTGCTCGATGTAGCGGCCCGGGTCGTACAGGTCGTGCAGCAGTTCCCAGGCCAGTGCGCCCTGGCGCATCCGGCTGCGCCGGCTGTCCTGCATCGTGGCCTCGAATTCGGCCGACCGCGCCGGATCGATCCGGTATTCGATCAGCACCTGGACCCGGCCCGCCGCCGGTGTCGCCTGCGCCACCGGCGCCTTGAACGCGCTGGACGGCGTCAGGTCGTCCTCGATGCCGCGGTCCGGCACCAGCCGCTGCGCCACCAGCAAGGCGACGACGCTGCTGACCGATGCCAGTCCCACGCTGGTGTGGATGTCGGTCACCGTGGCGATCTGGCCCCAGGTCGCAGCACCGAGGGCGGTGGACCCCATCAGCGCCATCTGGTAGATCGACATGCCGCGGGCGCGGACCCAGTCCGGCAGCGCCATCTGGGTCGCCACTGTCAGTGAGTTGGCCACCGAGATCCAGGCCGCGCCAGACAGCATCATGGCCGGCACCGCCAGGTAGATCGAAGGCGCCCAGGCGACTGCCAGCGCCGAGCCCGCCTGGGCGCACGTGCCCACCAGGATCAGCCGCTCCAGCGGCATCAGCCGGCGGATCCGCGGCATGGACAGTGCCGCCACGATGGCGCCCGCGCCCATCGATGCCAGCAGCAGCGTGAAGGTGCCGGCCGCGCCGCCGGGCAGGGCGCGGGCCAGCAACGGCAGCAGCGCCAGCAAGGCAGTGGAGTGCAGGAAGAACAGGAAGACGCGCAGCAGCATCGCCCGCATCCGCTGCGACTGGCGTACGAACTGCAGGCCGACCCGCATCGCCCGCGGCAACCGCTCGCGTCCCAGCGGGCTTTCGCGGTGCTCGCGCCGCCAGCGCATGATGACGAACGCCGCGGTCAGCGACAGCGCGGCGTTCAGCACGAACACCCACTGGATGCCGACGCTGGCGATGATGGCGCCGGCGGCCAGCGGGCCGATGATGCGCGAGCTGTTCATCGACACGCCGTTCAGCGCCAGCGCCGCCGGCAGCTGCGGCCGCGGCACCACCTCGGGAATGATGGCGGCGAACACCGGCCAGCGCATCGCCAGCCCGATGCCGTTGCAGAAGGTCAACGCCAGCAGCAGCGGGGCGGTCATCGCGTGGAGCAGCACAGCGACGCACAGCAGGCCGGCCACGCCCGCCACCCAGAACTGCGTGATCATGAAGTAGCGGCGCCGGTCCAGGATGTCGGCCATCGCACCGCTCGGCAGCCCCAGCAGGAACACCGGCAGCGTCGAGGCGGTCTGCACCAGCGCCACCCAGAGCGGGGTCGGCGCCAGCGACGTCATGAGCCAGGCGGCGGCGACGTCGTTCATCCACATCGTGGTGTTGGCGGCCAGCCAGGTGAGCCACAGCATGCGGAACACCGGCCAGCGCAGCGGCGCGAAGGCCGAGAGGTCGTGCTCCTTGCGCAGGCCGGCGGCGGTGGATTCGGAGGAGGATTCGGGCACTGAGTCGGAAAACTAGTAGCGGCGCTCGAGCACCATCTGCTCGTTGTCGCGCCGCATCTGGAACCGCGACAGGAAACTGTTGCCCAGCAGCACGAAGGGCATGGACTGGGTGCCGACCACCGCGTCGATGTCGTAGATCTCCACATCGCCGATGCGCACGGACGCCAGCTTCACCAGCCAGGCCGGGCTCATGCCGTTGGCGGTCTGCATCCGCACCGGCTGGCCGCTCTTGTAGTTGAGGCCGACCCGCTCGGCTTCGGAGACGCCCAGGCCCACCACGCTGGCGCCGGTGTCCACCATGAACTGGACGGCGCGGCCGTTGATGGTGCCGGACGTCAGGAAGTGGCCGTTGCTGCCAGCCGTCATCACGATCCGGGTGCCGCGCGCACCAGGGCCCGAGCTGCCGATGCTGACCTGCGAGTCACCGATGCGCAGCGTGTGCTGCCTGCCCTTGATCTCGACCACCGCCTGGTCGCCGGAGGTGGAGACCACCTTGACGCCCTGCAGGCTCTCGCCGGGGGCGACGCTGCGGGGTGCGCCGCCGTCGATCACCAGCAGCGCCTTGGTCCCCAGCATGCCCTGCAGCGACACGGCCTGCGCCGCCGCCGCACCGGCGATGGCCAGCAGCGCCGCGGCCCCCAGCAGCAAGCGCGCCAACCGCATCAGTCGCGGAAGTTGTTGAACGACAGCGGAAGGTCGGCGATGTCCTTCTTGATCAGGGCCATCGCGGCTTGCAGGTCGTCGCGCTTGGCGCCCGTGATGCGCACCGCGTCGCCCTGGATCGCGGCCTGCACTTTGAGCTTGCTGTCCTTGACGAGGCGCGTGATCTTCTTGGCCTGCTCGGTCTCGATGCCGTTGCGCACCTTGAGCACCTGCTTGACCCGGTCGCCGCCGATCTTCTGCACGTCGCCCTTGTCGAGGTAGCGCACGTCGACGTTGCGCTTGGCCAGCTTGCCGGTCAGGACATCCTCGACCTGGGTCAGCTGGAACTCGGCGTCGCCGAACAGCGTGATTTCCTTGTCCTTGAGTTCCACCGCCGCCGACGTGCCCTTGAAATCGAAGCGGGTGCCGATCTCTTTTGCCGCGTTCTCGACGGCGTTTTTCACTTCGACCATGTTCGGCTCGCAAACGGTGTCAAAAGACGGCATGGACGCTCCCTGGAGTGCTGTTGGCTGATGCGACAATTCTCCCATGATCGTGGAGCAAAACGTACCCCTGCAGACCCACAACAGCTTTGGCATCGTCGCCAAGGCGCGCACGCTGGTGCGCATCACGCGCGAGGAAGATGTGGGCGAATTGCTGGCCGACCCGCAGTTCGCGTCCGTCCCCAAGTTCGTGCTCGGCGGCGGCAGCAACATCGTGCTGACCGGCGACGTCAAGCCGATGGTGCTGAAGGTCGAGGTGATGGGCCGCAAGCTGGTCGACGACGGCCCCAGGGCGTCCATCGTGGAGTTCGGCGCCGGCGAAAACTGGCACGACGCCGTGAGCTGGACGCTCGAGCAGGGTTTGCCCGGGCTGGAAAACCTGGCGCTGATTCCTGGCACCGTCGGCGGCTCCCCGGTGCAGAACATCGGCGCCTACGGCGTCGAATTGCAGGACCGCTTCGAGGCAATCGACGCGATCGACCTGGTGACCGGCAAGGTGTTCACGCTGGACGCTGCGCAATGCGCTTTCGGTTACCGCGATTCGGTGTTCAAGCACGAGGCGCCTGAAATGCGGGGCAACAATTGTGCCGCGCAGGCCGGCGGCTTCGGCCTGGCCGGCCGGGCACTGATCCTGCGCGTGCGCCTGCGGCTACCCAGGCCGTGGAAACCGGTGCTGGGGTATGCCGACCTGGAACGCAAGATGAAGGAGACCGGCGTGCAGGCTCCTTCGGCCCGGCAGATCTACGACTGGGTCTGCAGCGTCCGCACCGCGAAGCTGCCGGACCCGAAGGTGATCGGCAATGCCGGCAGCTTCTTCAAGAACCCGACGGTGACGCTGGACCAGTGCGCCGACATCATTGCCCGCGAGCCGGGCATCGTGCATTACCCGATGGCGGACGGCAGCGTGAAGCTGGCGGCCGGCTGGCTGATCGACGCCTGCGGCTGGAAGGGCAAGTCGGTCGGCAACGCCGGCGTCTACGACAAGCAGGCCCTGGTGCTGGTCAACCGCGGCGGCGCCACGGGCGGCGAGGTGGTGACCTTGGCCCGGGCCATCCAGACCAGCGTCTACGAGCGTTTCGGCATCTGCCTTGAGCCGGAGCCGGTGGTCGTCTAACTGGCGCTTCCGTGTGGCGGCGGCGAGAGCACCGGCGGGTCAGTCTTTTTTGTCGTTGCCGAGCTTCGGCATTGACGCGCCGGCGCCCATCGACAGCAGCCCGCTGCGGGCATAGATGCCCAGCTTCTCGCGGGTGTCGACGATGTCCAGGTTTCGCATCGTCAGCTGACCGATGCGGTCGCGCGGCGAGAACATCGACTCGCCCTTTTCCATGGTCAGCCGCTCGGGGTGGTAGGTGAGGTTGGGCGACTCGGTGTCGAGCAGCGAATAGTCGTTGCCGCGCCGCAGCTCGAGCGCCACCTCGCCGGTGATGGCGCGCGCCACCCAGCGTTGTGCGGTCTCGCGCAGCATGATGGCCTGCGGATCGAACCAGCGGCCCTGGTACAACAGCCGGCCCAGCTTGCGGCCGTTGTCGCGGTACTGCTCGATCGTGTCCTCGTTGTGGATTCCGGTCAGCAGCCGCTCGTAGGCGATGAACAGCAGCGCCAGGCCCGGGGCCTCGTAGATGCCGCGGCTCTTGGCCTCGATGATGCGGTTCTCGATCTGGTCGCTCATGCCCAGGCCGTGCCGGCCGCCGATCCGGTTCGCTTCCAGAATCAGCGCCACAGGGTCGTCGAAGCGCTGCCCGTTCAGCGCCACCGGCTGGCCTTCGTCGAAGCGCACCGTCACGTGCTCGGCCTTCACGGCGACTTCGTCTTTCCAGAAAGCCACGCCCATGATCGGGTTGACGATCTTGATGCCGCTGTTCAGGTGCTCCAGGTCCTTGGCCTCGTGGGTCGCGCCCAGCATGTTGGAGTCGGTGGAGTAGGCCTTCTCGGCCGACATCTTGTAGCCGAAGCCGGCGGCGGTCATGAAGGCCGACATCTCGGCCCGGCCGCCGAGCTCGTCGATGAACAGCTGGTCCAGCCACGGCTTGTAGATCTTCAGGCCCGGATTGGCCAGCAGGCCGTAGCGGTAGAAGCGCTCGATGTCGTTGCCCTTGAAGGTGCTGCCGTCGCCCCAGATGTTGACGTCGTCCTCCTTCATCGCCGCCACCAGCATGGTGCCGGTCACGGCCCGGCCCAGCGGCGTGGTGTTGAAGTACGTGACGCCGGCGGTTGAGATGTGGAAGGCTCCGGCCTGCAGCGCGGCGATGCCTTCCTGGGCGAGCTGCGTGCGGCAGTCGATCAGGCGGGCCTTCTCGGCGCCGTACTGCATTGCCTTGCGCGGAATATCGTCGTAATCGGGCTCGTCGGGCTGGCCCAGGTTGGCCGTGTAGGCGTAGGGAATGGCGCCCTTCAGCCGCATCCAGTGCAGCGCGGCGCTGGTGTCCAGGCCGCCGGAAAAGGCGATGCCGACCTTCTGGCCGGCCGGCAGGTGTTCGAGGATGGTGGCCATGGAGCGATCAGCCGAAGTGGCAGATGTAGTGGTACGCGTCGGCCACGCGAATCTCGAATTTCGAGTGACCCGGAACGCTGAATTTCTGGCCGGCCGCGGACTGGGCCCAGCTGTCGCTGCCGGCGAGCTTGTATTCGCAGGCGCCCGCCACGCATTCCATGATTTCGGGAGCGCCGGTATTGAAGGTGAGGGTGGCGGGCAGGATCACGCCCACGGATTTCTTGCTGCCGTCGGGAAAGGTAATGCCGTGGCTCACGCACTTGCCGTCGAAGTAGACGTTCGCTTTCGTGGTGACGGCCACGCCGTCGATGGTTTCGGTGGTCATGGCCCTAATTTTACGGGTACGGCCCGACGGCCCCTGAATCCGGGTCGGCACTGACTGCGTAAAGGCCAAGTAGCCCGACAATATCTCCATGGCCCACGACCTTCAAGACCCAAAACTGATCGCTCTCATCGACTGCATCGCCGCCCGCCAGTTGCCGGGCGTCCGCGCCGGAGAGGCCGAAACCGCGCTGCGCGAGCTGTACGACCTCACCTCGTCCAAGCTGTACGGCGTGGCTTTGAAAGTGGTGAGCAACCGCGACTGGGCCGAGGACGTGCTGCAGGAGGCCTACCTGAACATCTGGCGCATTGCCGGCGACTACCGGTCGGCACTGAGCCCGCCGATGGCGTGGATGGGTGTCATCGTCCGCAGCCGCGCGCTCGACTTCCGCCGGCGCCGGGCCAGCGAGCGGGCCGATGCCGGACTGGAGCTGAACGACGTCATCACCGAAACGGTGGCCGGCGACTCCCCCGACCCAATGGACACGACCCAGGCCAGCGAGCTGGCCTGCGCCTTGCACGAATGCCTGCGCAAGCTGGAACCGAAACAGCGCGAGGTGGTCAGCCTGGCCTACCTGCGCGACCTGAGCCACGGCGAACTGGCCGAGCAGCTCAAGCTGCCGCTGGGCACGGTGAAGACCTGGATTCGCCGGGGCCTCGAACAACTGCGTGGTTGCATGGGCCGGTTTGCCTGAGGCGCAAGATGAATCTGACCAACTCCCCTGAACTGCTGGACCGCCTGGCTGCGGCCTACGCGCTGGGCACGCTGCGCGGCAGCGCCCGCCGCCGCTTCGAGGCCATGGCGCGCCAGAGCGCCACTGTCCGGGCGGCGGCCCTGATCTGGCAGGAGCGCTTCGCCGCGATGACCGAGCTGCAGCCCGCCGAGCAACCCGGCCCCAACGTCTGGAAGCGGATCGAGAACCTGGTCGATGCGCAACCTGCGTCAGCGGGTTCACCCAAGGAGAACGCGATGCTCGAGAAATTGCGGCGCGGCCTTGGGCTGTGGCGTGGGGCGGCGGTGGCCGCGGCACTGGTAAGCGTTGCTGCCGTGGTGGTTGGCGTGAACCTGAGCCGCGAAGTGGCCAGCCGCGAAGGGCAGCTGGCCCAGGTCCGGCAGCAGGGACTGCAGCTTGTCGCGCAGAACGCGCAGCTGGCGCAGCGGATGCAGGCCATGCCGCAGATCCAGTACG
>JACMQP010000440.1 GCA_014376915.1 Ramlibacter sp. | reverse complement strand
TACACCGGCCACTGCTGCACGTAGACCGGCGCCGGCTCCACGTACATCGCGGGCGGCACCTGGACGCCGACAAAGAAGGACACGTCGCTGCGCGCGTGCGCGGCGCCGGCCACGCCCAGGACGCCCACTGCGAGGGCGGCTGTGGCAATGAATCTGGCACGAAGGAAAGAGGTGGTCATGGAGGGCTCCCTGGTGAAGGTGAAGCCATCTTGCGTCTGCGCACATGAACGCAAGCTGAACGCCTGGAACCCGCCGCCGTCGAACGTGCCGGCCCGGATGCGATCGAAAAGCGACCGCAGGGTGGCGGCAATCGCCGCCCGCCTCTTTTCAGCGCTTCCCGAGAGCGCTCGCCGCGCGCCGGATCGACGTCACCATCTTGGCCGCCAGCAAAGGCAATTCGGTGTCGCGCCGGGTCACGATCCCGATCGACCGCTGCGGCGCCCCGCGCGGGGACGTGATGACCAGGCCGTCGTCCAGCACCAGCTGCGCGCCCGACAGCGGCAGCACGGCGACGCCACAGCCCGCCTTGACGAACTTGGCGATCGAGGTCAGGTTGTTCAGCTCCAGGCAGGGCCGGAACGGCAGGCCTTTGCCGATGAAGGCGGCTTCGATGTGGCGGCGCGTTCCGGTTCCGCGCGGCATGGTGATGAGCTGCAGCGCACCGACCTGCTCCTCCGACCAGACGCGGATCTTCTGGGCGAACGGATGTTGCCGCGACGACAGCAGCACAAACCGCTCGCGCACGATCTCCTCATAGTCCAGGTCGGCATGGACCACGTCGATGCCGGTCAGCGCCAGGTCGACCTTGCGCGCGCGCAGCAGGTCGAGCGCCTCGTCGGTGAACACATCGTGGATCCGGACGAAGGCGTTGGGCATCTCGGCGCGCAAGGCGGCAATCGGCTCGGGCAGCACCATCGCCGCCAGCGTCGGCAATGCGGCGATCGACAGGCGCTGGGTGCGGCGGCGCGCTACCTCCTCGAACTCGGTGACGCCGGTGTCGAATTCATGCGTCACCCGGCTCGCGACGCCGATCAGTGCCTCGCCGTCCGCCGTCAGCTTGACGCTGCGGGTGGTTCGCTCGAACAGGCGCACGCCAACTTCCTCCTCGATCTCGCGCACGAGCTTGCTCAGCGTCGGTTGCGCGATGCAGAAATGGTCGGCCGTGCGGCTGAAGCTCAGCGACTGCGCCAGCGACACGAAGATCCGGAGCTGGCGTGGTGAAAGATTCATTCCTTCAGTCTATCAATCCGGTCGAAGAATCGATTTCCCCTGCGGCGCGCTCGTCCGTACGATAGCCGGTTGACCGAAAAAACAAGGAGAAGACGTGCTCAGACTCGATGGAAAAGTCGCCCTGGTGACGGGGTGCGGGACAGTGGGTGAAGGCTGGGGCAACGGCAAGGCGATCTCGGTCCTGCTCGCGCGCCAAGGCGCCAGCGTCTACGGTTGCGACCTGAACGAGGAGGCTGCGCAGGCCACCCGCAAGCTGATCGAAGCCGAAGGCGGCGTGGCGCAGGTGCAGGTCTGCGACGTGACCCGGGCCGCCGAAGTCCAGGCGCTGGTGCAGGCCTGCATCGCCCGGTTCGGCCGGATCGACATCCTGATCAACAACGTCGGACGGTCGGAGCCGGGCGACCCCGTGACGATGGACGAAGAGGTCTGGGACGAGCAGATGGACGTCAACCTGAAAAGCGCCTTCCTTGCCTGCAAGCACGTACTGCCGGTCATGGAGCGCCAGGGCGGCGGCTCGGTGGTCAACATCTCGTCGATCGCCGGCCTGCGCTACGTCGGCAAGCCCCAGGTCGCCTACGCCGCGAGCAAGGCTGCGCTGACGCAGATGACGCAGACCACCGCGGTGATCTATGCGGCGCGCGGTGTGCGCCTCAACAGCGTGGCGCCTGGCCTGATGTTCACACCGCTGGTCAAGCGGCTGGCCGACAAGTACGCCAAGGGCGACTTCGACGGCTTCGTCGCCCACCGGCACAACCAGGTGCCGATGGGGCACATGGGCGACGCCTGGGACGTGGCGAACGCCGTGCTGTTTCTGGCCAGCGACGAAAGCAAGTACATCACCGGCCAGCAGCTGGTGGTCGACGGCGGCATCACCGCCGCAACCCGTTAGGAACGCGCATGGAAAAAGCAAAGGGAAGGCTGCAGGGCAAGGTTGCCATCGTCACTGGGGCGGGCTGCGTCGGACCCGGCTGGGGCAACGGCCGCGCGATCGCGGTGCGCTTCGCCGCAGAAGGTGCGCGCATCTTCGCCGTCGACAAGGACATGAAAGCGATGGACGATACGCTGGCACTGGTGCGTGAAGCCAATGGCGACATCACGCCCTACGCCTGCGACGTCACCGACAGCCAGGCGATCGCCGGGCTGGTGGCCGCCTGCCAGGCGGCCTATGGCGGCGTCGACATCCTCGTCAACAACGTCGGCGGTCCGGCTCCCGGCGGGCCGGTGCGGCTGAGCGAAGTGGACTGGGGCCGGCAACTCGACATCAACCTCACCAGCGTCTTCCTCATGTGCAAGCAGGTGATGCCGCTGATGGAGGCGAAAGGCGCCGGCGCGATCGTCAACATCGCCTCCACCTCGGGCATCCGCTGGACCGGCGCCGCCGCCGTCGGCTACGCGGCCGCCAAGGCCGGCGTGATCCAGTTCGGCCGCGTGGTCGGGGTCGAGTACGCCAGCAAAGGCATCCGCGTCAACTCGGTGCTGCCGGGGCAACTGCACACGCCGCTGGTGGACGCCGTGCTGGCCAGGGACCAGAGCGGCGGCGACATCGAGACCCTGCTGGCACGCCGCCAGGCCCGCATCCCGATCCCCTTCATGGGCGACGGCCGCGACACCGCCAACGCGGCGCTGTTCCTGGCATCGGACGAAGCGCGCTGGATCACCGGCACCGAAATCATCGTCGACGGCGGCATGAGCGCGCGCTGCGACTGACAC
>JACMQP010000439.1 GCA_014376915.1 Ramlibacter sp. | reverse complement strand
GGTGCGCCGGACGCGGAAGGTGACCGGGAAGATGCCGAAGATCGACTCCATGCCCATGCCGGCCAGCCGCATGCCGACGTCGTAGTCCTCGGTCAGGCTGGAGATGTTGAACGGCTTGTTGTGGGTGGCCCCGATCAGGCTGAGCAGCGCTTTCCTGGAGAAGCAGGTGCCGACGCCGGCTGACGGCACCATGCCAGACACGCTTTCGCGCACGACCATTTCCTTGGCGTGGCTCTCGGCGAATTCGTCCATGTAGGTGCCGGCGACCAGCTCGTACCACTCACGCTCCAGGGAGGCCACGGGCAGCTGGATCATGTCCTTGCGCGGCAGCAAGTAGTTGAAAAACTTCAGCTCCATCGGATGGAGCACGTCCTCGCTGTCGTGCAGCACCACGCCCGCGAACTCGATGCCGGTTTCCTTTTCATGGTTGAAGATCTCCGCGACCACGAAGTTCAGGCAATCGGCCTTGGAGGTGGGCCCCGGATGGGGCACCTCGACCCGCACCACCTGGCGGTAGCGCTTCTTCATGCGCTCAACTTCCTCGATCGTCGCCGGGTCGTTCACGTAAGTGCCGACAAAGACGACGTAGTTCTGGTAGTTGAGAACCTCCACCATGTTCTGCACCATGGCGGCGATGACATCATGTTCCTGCCAGGCAGGAACCATGATGGCCAACGGCTGCTCGCCCCGCACCAGCAGCTCTTCGGCCGTCAGCTTCGAGTAGTTGCGCCGCTGGAGCGAGAAGTGCCTGACGAGCTTGCGCCCCCAGTACCAGATGTCGATGAACAGGTCATCGAGCGACGAGACGAAGATGACGATGGCGACGATGGCGGCAAGGATCTCCAGGCCGGCGTAATAGTCGGCGATGAGCAAGTCCCAGGTCATGGCACATCCTTATCCACGTCCGGGATCACAGTTGCGCATTCGCGCTCTTGCGACGGCGGACCCGGCTTGCGTAGACCAGCAGCGCGATGAAGAAGGCCACCACCAGGACCGGCAGCAGCCACCAGTAGGTGCGCTCGATGAACGACGGCCGTGCTTCGCGCAGCCGTCCCTGGCCGGTCGGATCCACCGTGTTGACCTCGCTGCGCAGGCCGTTGGCACCGATCAGCGCCACGTTGCCGTCGGACAGCTGCATCGGCTTGTCCATCGCCGGCGCCTCGGCGCCCAGCGTGCGGTACGACGCGCCCGTTTCGCCGCCGACCTTCGTCACTTCGAGCAGCCCGATCCGGTTCAGGCCGGTGACGTCGATCAGCGGCTTGTCGCCGCTTCCCGCCAGCACCAGGTGGCCGCCGTCGACCTTGACGTCGCTCTTCTTGGCGTCCTTGAGAGGCAGGTCGATGCTCAGGAACGGACCGTTGATCTTCGGCTCGGTGCCATCGGCAACCGGGTTGAACTTCGCGTTGATGGGCGACACGCCAGTGGTGGCGGCCAGGCGGATGACGCGCGGCAGGGTGTTCTGCGAATCGTTCAGGTAGCTGGCCGGAACCAGCACGGTCCCGCCGGCGGCGAAGCGCGACATCAGGCCGGCGAAGTCGCTGCCCGCCTCGATCTTCTCCAGCAGCATGTGGCTGCTGGCCAGCACGGACACCGGGTACGGCTCGGGTGTCTCGCGGCAGCGATCGCTCGCCAGCTGGCGGGTGAAGGACACGCGAATGACGTTGCGGGCGGCCAGCGCATAGCGCGGGATCGGTGCGACGATGCGCTCTCGGCGGCCAGTGGCTTCCATCTCCTTGGCGCCCAGCAACACTTCGTTCAGAAACACGGACACGATCGGCGGCGTGCGGGCTGCGCTGGGCGCCGCGGCGACGTCCATCACGAGCGTGCCGGGACCGCGGCCGTCGGCGGCGACCGCGCCGATGTCGAAGGTGGCGTTCCAGTCGGCGTGGGCCAGCACGTCGAAGCTGCCGGGCTTGGCGCCCAGGTACTTCAGCGAGACGGCCGTCATGTCGGAGCGCGGCTCGTCGGCGGTCTGGATGACGATGGAGGACGAGGCTGCAATCTGTTGCCAGATCTGCGTGAACAGGCCAGCAGCCTTGGCGCCGGCGTCAGCCGCCACGACGATGGTCGGTCGGCCGAAAACGTTGCTCAGCCGCACTTCCCTGGACGCCATGGGCTTGCCCCACGGATCCAGGGATTTGGTGCGCCACTCGCCGTAAGGGCCGGCGGCGTCGGCCGGCAACTGCCCTTTGAGCGCTTCGAAATTGCCGCCCATGGCGCCCGCGAAGCTCTGGTCGGCGATCACGATGTCGGCCTGGAACGGACCTGCCGCGCCGAGCGCCATCAAGGCACCGATCTCGGCCGCATCCTTGATCTTGTGCGG
>JACMQP010000438.1 GCA_014376915.1 Ramlibacter sp. | reverse complement strand
GTCCATAGCCCCACTTGCTGCTGTGGCCCCAGGTCGGCAATGCGCCGACCAGCAGCAGAATGAGGACGATCAACAGGATGAGGGAAAGGGACATGAGGTTTCTCCGTTTTGTGTGACGCCAGTGTCGGGCCTTTTGGCGCGCAAGCCAAGCGGGAGACAGTGCCAGCTCATCGTCAGCACGAATCCTTTTAGAGTGTGGGCCGACACGCCGTGGGTACCTTCGTCGTCGGGAGCTGCCTTTTTATGTCGGGTGCTGCGCTTTTGACAGAGCGCGGTCCTGCCGGTACGTTAGTCGCACTCCCGGAGGTGGCCATGGATCGTCACGGCTTCATTGATCATTGCACCACTGGCGCCGCCTTACCGGGCGCGCGAAGCAAGCCGCTGCGCGCAGTGCAGCTGGACTACAACCTGAAGACTGACACCTTGACTGCCTGCGGCACGCTCGGTGGGGAGCTGTTCGACGACTTCTTCCGCAAGTACGACGCCAGGCGCAGCCTGGGCGTCGGGCCCAGGTCACGCAACGCGGTGACGGGCGAAGCGGTTGTGCGCGAGCTGGAAAAGTTCTGCCGCAACCCGGTGCAATGCTGGCGCGCTACAGCTTCTCGAGCCGGTCGAGGGCCAGCTTGAGCGTCTCGTCCTTCTTGGCGAAGCAAAAGCGCACCACGCGCTGGTCAAAGCCGTTGCCGTAAAAGGCCGAGAGCGGAATCGCCGCAACGCCGATTTCGCGCGTCAGCCACTGGCAGAAATCGGCGTCGCCCAGCTGCGAGAGCTGCGAGATGTCGACGCACTGGAAGTAGGTCCCCTCGCTGGGAAGGACATTGAAGCGCGTGCGATTCAGGCCCTCGCGGAACAGGTCGCGCTTGCGTTGGTAGAACGCCGGCAGCTCGAGATAAGGCTTCGGGTCGGCCATGTAGGCAGCCAGTCCGTGCTGTACCGGCGTGTTGACGGTGAAGACGTTGAACTGGTGGACCTTGCGGAACTCGGCCGACAGCGGCGCCGGCGCGGCGACGTAGCCGACCTTCCAGCCGGTCACGTGGTAGGTCTTGCCGAAGCTCGAGACGATGAAGGCCCGTGCCGCCAGGCCCCCGAAGCGGGCCGCGCTCTGGTGCTGGCCGCCGTCGAACACCATGTGCTCGTACACCTCGTCGCTGATCAACAGGACGTCGGTCGGTGCCAGCAGCTCCTGCAAAGTGAGCATGTCGGCCGCGCTCCAGACCGTGCCGCTCGGGTTGTGCGGCGAGTTGATGACGATGGCCCGCGTCTGGCTGGAAAGGGCTGCTGCGATCTTGTCGAAGTCGGGCCGGAAGGTCCCCGGTGTCAGCGGGATTTGCACCGCAGTGCCACCGGCCAGCTGGATGTTGGGCACATAGCTGTCGTAGCAAGGCTCCAGCACGATGACCTCGTCTCCAGGGCGGACCACCGCCAGGATCGTTGTCAGGATGGCCTGGGTCGCGCCAGCGGTGATCGTGATCTCGGCGACGGGGTCGTAGCGGCGTCCGTACATGGCCTGGACCTTGGCTGACACCGCTTCGCGCAGCCCCGGGATGCCGGTCATCGGCGGGTACTGGTTCAGGCCTTTCGTCATCGCGTCAGTGACGGCCTGCACCAGCTTCGGGTCGCATTCGAAGTCCGGGAACCCCTGGCCCAGGTTGACCGCGCCTTTTTCGGCGGCCAGCGCCGACATGATCGTGAAGATGTTGGTGCCGACCGTCGGGAACTTCGATTCGATGGCCGGAGTCCGGGCTTCGGTGTCAGAGTTCATAGTCGTTGACCTGGCCGGTCATGGCCTTGGCGATCAGGTTGCGGTCCAGCCGGTCCGACAGCAACTCGGCGAACTTGTAGACGAAGTTGCGCAGGTAGGCGCTGCGCTTGAAGGCGACACGGGCCACGTTCTGGCCGAACAGGTGGCCCAGTGGACGGGTGACCAGGTCGGTGTTGCTGCCGTCGTCGCGCACCGCCATTTCGGCCACGATGCCGATGCCCAGGCCCAGCCGCACGTAGGTCTTGATCACATCGGAGTCGATCGCTTCGAGCGCGATGCGCGGCTCCAGCTTCCTGTGCGCAAAGGCGGCGTCGATGCGGGTGCGCCCGGTGAACGACGGGTGGTAGGTGATGATCGGCTCGCTCGCCAGGTCCTCCAGCGAAATCCGCTCCTTCTTGGCCAGCGGGTGCGCCAGCGGCAGCACCAGCACGTGCTGCCACTCGTAGCAAGGCAGCGTGACCAGGTCCTTGTAATCCGACAGCGATTCGGTCGCGATCCCGATTTCGGCGACCTCGTCCATCACCATCCGCGCCACCTGGTCGGGCGAGCCCTGGTGCAGGCTGACGTTGACCTTCGGGTAGGCTTCGCGCAGTTTCGCGACCGGAACCGGCAGCACGTAGCGGGCCTGGGTGTGGGTGGTGGCGATCGAGAGCGTGCCGCTGTCCTGGGCACTGAACTGCTCGCCGATCCGCTTGAGGTTGCCGACCTCGCGCATGATCAGCTCGATGCTGGCCAGCACGTGCTGGCCGGGCTCCGTGATGCGCTTGAGGCGCTTGCCGTGGCGCGCGAAGATCTCGACGCCCAGCTCCTCTTCGAGTTCGATGATCGCCTTCGACACGCCGGGCTGCGAGGTGTGCAGCGCTTTGGCCGCCTCCGTGAGATTCAGGTTGCGGCGGGCCGCTTCCTGCACGAATCGGAACTGATGAAGGTTCATGCCGAATTTATTCTAAGAGGTGCCTTTATTATGCCATCGCGATCTTTGCCAACAGATCCAACAGGCGTTGGTCCTCGCCAACTGCTGGCTGCAGGCTGAACTGGATTCCGGGGTGGGCGCGCTTTACGGCGTCCAGGAGCACTGGCAGGTCTTCACGGGCATGGCGGCCGGTTCCCAGGAACATCGGCACGACCGTGATGTGGCTGGCACCGGCCAGTGCGAGATCGGTGGCAGCCTGCGCGAGATCGGGTTGCTGGAGTTCCAGGAACGCGCAACGCACCGGCGTGTCCGGCTGCTGCGCGCAAATGCGCGCAGCCACGGCGTCGATCGGCTGGCGCCACAGCGGGTCGCGCGAGCCGTGACCGAACAGGATGATGGCCTTGAGCGGAACCATGGCTACCGCCTCAGCACCAGCCAGCCGAACGCGGCCAGCGACATCAAGCTGTAGATCAACCCGGGCGAGGCGGCGGTGAGCCACGGCCACCAGTTCTGCAGGTTGCCGATGTAGCCGAACACGTTGTTCAACAGGAAGAAGCTGATCCCGATCAGCACGCCGCCGAACACGTAACTGGTGATGCCGCCGGCGCGGAAATGCAGGTAGGCGAACGGCAGCGCCAGCACCACCATCACCATGCAGCTGAGCGGATAGAACACCTTGCGCCAGAACTCGATCTCGTAGCGCTGCGAGGTCTGGCCGTTGGCGTCCAGGTGCTGGATGTACTGGAACAGGTCGATGGTGCTCATGCGGTCCGGCTTGAGCAGCGCGACCGACACCATTTCCGGGCTGATCTCGGTCGGCCAGCGCAGCGACGGCAGCTTGCTGCGTTCGACCTTGGCCAGCGCAGCCTGGGTGGTGAACTCGCTGCGCTCGGCGTCCAGCAGCGTCCAGGAGCCGTCGTCGGCGAAGCGGCCGCGCGGGGCCTGCGTTACCGACACCAGGAAGCCGCGGGCATCGGCCTCGAAGATCCGCACCCCGCGCATTTCGCCGTCGGGAGAGAGCGCGTTGACGTTCACGTTGTAGGTGTGGAAGGCCTGCTTTTCCTTCAGCCAGGCCCCGGTCTGACCGATGCTGATCCGACCTTCGTAGCGCGCCTTGAGCAATTGCGCCGTGCGGTC
>JACMQP010000437.1 GCA_014376915.1 Ramlibacter sp. | reverse complement strand
CAAGGTGACGACACTGAACGTGGACGCGCCCGGCAAGTTCGAAGTCAGCGACGCCGGCACGTTGTTGGGCCAGGCCAAGGGCTGACGGTGCGGCGCTCTGAGCTACCAGCCAGTCGGCCGCTCGAGGTCGGCCTTGAGATAGTGGGCGCCCGCAATCGGGTTGTGATAGTAGGGCGGGATGTCTTCGAATCCCAGGTCTTCGTAGAGCGCCCGTGCCGCTTCCATGTTGTCCAGCGTGTCCAGCAGGACGCAGGCGTAGCCGGCCTGGCGCGCTGCATCCAGCACTGTTTCGGCCAGCCGCCGGCCGAGACCCAGCCCGCGGAACGCCTTGCGCACATACAAACGCTTCATCTCCGCTGCATTCGGATAGTCCGCCGCGTCCATCGGGCGCAGACCGCAACAACCGGCAAGCTGGCCGTTGACCGTGGCTAGCAGCAATGTGCCGCGCGGCTGCGCGTATTCGCCGGGCAACGTGGCCAGTTCGGTTTCAAAGTCCTGGAACCACAGGTCCACCCCCAGGCCCTGCGCGTATTCACGGAAGATGACGCGGACCGGTTCCAGGTCGGCTGCGGAGGTGGGCGAAAACAGGGCGATCTGCGGAATCGGAGAGGCTTGCAAGCTCATGCCATGGCGGTGGAAAGCATGTCAGTCTAGTCCTTTCCACCGTTGCCGAGGAACACCCCCCGGGGCCGGTTACCCGCCCAGGCTGACCAGCCAGGCCACCGCCATGCCACACACCGCCAGCACTGCCGCCGCCAGCAGCCGGGTGCCGGCCGTGTCGCGGGATCCGGGCGCGGCACGCTCCAGCACTTTGTCGCCGTCGATCATGGGCTTGATGAGGTTGTCCTTGCGCCGCAACAGGTAGTACAGCACCGCGCCGATGTGCAGCAGCACCAGTGCCAGCAACAGCCACTGGCCGACGCGCTTGTGGTACCAGGTGGCAGCCAGTCCCTTGCTCGTCGCGACGAAGCGGTTCAGCGGACCGGTGAACGCCGACTCATCGTCGCCGACCAGTCCGGTTGCCACCTGCGCCAGCAGGACGGTCAGCAACGCGAACACCGACCCTGCCCCCAGCGGGTTGTGGCCGATCAGGTGGTCCGGGTGCGGTCGTCCGCGCAGGTAGTTCAGAACGCTGCCCGGCGAATAGATGAAGCTGGAGAATCGCGACCAGCGCCCACCCACCAGGCCCCACACCAGCCGGAACAGGAGCAGGGCAAGGACGGTATAGCCGATGCGGGCGTGCCAGTTCATGGCCGAGCCGCCGGTGTAGCCGGTGAAGACCAGTCCGACGATGCAGACGACAAGGCTCCAGTGGAACAAGCGCGTGGGCAGGTCCCAGACCCGGATCTTGTTCGCCATCGATGACTCCCCGTGTGTTGTGATTGCGTCGGCCCCGATTGTGGTGGCCTTGCCAGACCGCTGGCGGCTCAGTAGATTCCCTGAGAAGGCGGCTCAGGATAGAACTTTTCGGTCTCTGGCCAAGTCAGCCGCTAGCTCTAGAGCACATTTGTCGAAACAACCAGGAGAAGAAGCCAATGAAACTCGCCCTCTCGCTCGTGCTGGCCGCGACCGCCGCACTTACCGCTGTCCCGGCTTCCGCCCAGTTCGCCAAGCCAGAAGACGCCGTAAAGTACCGGCAAAGCGCGCTGTTCGTCATGGCGCAGCACTTCGGGCGCATTGGCGCCATGGCCAACGGCCGCGTTTCCTACGACGCGAAAGCCGCCGTGGACAACGCCGAGATCGTGGCAGCGATGGCCAATCTGCCCTGGGCCGGCTTTGGACCCGGCACCGACAAGGTCACGCCAACCCGCGCCAAGCCCGAAATCTGGGTCGAGCAGGCGAAGTTCCGGGAGCACAGCGAGAAGCTGGTGGCGGAAACCGGCAAGCTACTGGCCGCCGCCAAGACCAACAACCTCGACAACCTGAAGGTGGCGTTCGGTTCCGCCGCCAACACCTGCAAGGGTTGCCACGACGCCTATCGCAAGGACTGAACGGCATTCTTCCGGCAGCCAAAAAAGCCCGCGACAGCGGGCTTTTTCAATGCAGGTAGCGGCTGGTCAGGCTTCGGCCAGCAGCTTTTCGATCAGCTTGTGAAGTTCCGCGAAGTCCGGCTCGCCGACGTAGCGCTTGACGATCTGGCCACGCTTGTTGACCACGAAAGTGGTGGGTGTCAGCTGGACGTCGCCCCACGACTTGGCTACCGCTCCGGTGTTGTCGATCGCAACCTGGAAGGGCAGCTTGCGGGTCTCGGCGTAGTTGACGACGTAGCTGGGGGGGTCGTAACTCATGGCCACAGCCAGCGTGTCGTAACCCCGGCCTTTGTACTTCTCGTAAGTCGAGATGATCTTGGGCATTTCGGCGACACAGGTCACGCAGCTGGTGGCCCAGAAGTTGACCAGCGTGACCCGGCCTTTCAGATCGGCGGTGGTCTTGCGTGTTCCGTCCAGCAGCACGAAGGTCGACTCCGGCGCCGCGGCGCTCGCCGTGCCCAGGTACAGCGCCGCAGCGCCTGCCACCACGGCGGCGGCAGCAAAGCCGTAGAGAACTCGTTTCATGGCGGTATTTTACGGCCGGGCCCGCGCCCATGCCTTGCGCAAGGTCAGGCTGCGGCCTCGAGCAGGATTCGTGTCAGATCGGCCGGGGCACTGATCATCGGGTCGTGACCGGTCTGCAATTCCACCAGCCGGACGCCGCCGCCGGCCTGCCAGGCGCCGTCCCAAAAGCAGGGATCGCGCACCCGGGGCCGGATCGCGTCGATGGTCCCCAGCGGCGGGCGGACACAGTCGACGAAGGTGCGCGGTACGGCCGCGACCCGTCTGGGATCGAAGTCCAGCGGCGCCAGGTAGGGATGGCCAGGATGCGGGGTCTGCCGCCGCCGCACCCAGTCGAGATCCTCGCCGGCCAAACCGAACACGGTCGGGTCCGGTGCAGGGAAACTGTAATCGGCAGAGGCCGCGGCTGCGGCCAGCCGGGCCTCGCGGACCGCGCTCGCATGGGTGCCACCCCAGCTTTCGCCCGGCCGCGGCACGACCGCGTCCACGTACACCAGGTGTTTCAGCCGCTGCGGCTGCCGGTCGGCGACGGCGGTGCCGATCATTCCAGCGTAGGAATGCACGGCCAGCACCACGTCGTCGAGCTCCTCGGCCCCGATCGCCTGCAGCACGTCGCTGATGTGCGTCTCCAGCGTGATCGCCGACGACATCAGGTGTGCGCGTTCGCCCACGCCGGTCAGCGTGACTGCATGCGCGCGATGCCCTTGCGACGCGAGCGCCTGCACCACGCGGCGCCAGCACCAACCGCCATGCCACGCGCCGTGCACCAGGACGAAATTCGCCATGTCAAACCACCTTCCGGTCTTTCAACGCGGCCAGCTCGGACGGCGAGCGCCGCAGCAATTGCGCCAGCACCTCGTCGGTGTGCTGACCCAGCAGCGGCGGCGGACGGTCGGTGCGAACCGGCGTCGCGCCAAGTTTCATCGGGCTGGCCACCAGTCGCAGCGCCGGGTCGAGCGGATGCTCCCAGACGTTCACCATGTTGCGCTGCTGCACCTGCGGGTCCGCAAACACCTCAGCCAGATTGTTGATCGCGCCGCACGGCACCTTGGCCGCCTCCAGCGCGGCCAGCCACTGGGCCTTGTCCCGCTGTTTCATGATCTCTTCCAGCAGCGGGACCAGCACCTCGCGGTTGCGTACCCGGTCCTGGTTCTTGCCGAAGCGAGGGTCGCGTGCCAGCTCCGGCCGGCCCGCAACGTCGCAGAACTTGGCGAACTGGCCGTCGTTGCCCACCGCCAGGATGATGTGGTCCTTGCCGGCGCTCGGGGCCGACGCGGTCTCGAACACCTGGTAGGGCACGATGTTCTGGTGCGCGTTGCCGGAGCGTCCCGGAACCTTGCCGCTGACCAGGTAATTGGCGCCCAGGTTGGCCAGCATCGCCACCTGCGTGTCGAGCAGCGCCATGTCGATGGCCTGGCCCTCGCCGGACTTCTCGGCGTGTCGCAACGCCGCGAGGATCGCGACCGCGGCGTACATGCCGGTAAACAGGTCGGCCACGGCGATCCCCACTTTCTGCGGTCCGCCACCGATGTCGTCGCGCTCGCCGGTGATGCTCATGAGGCCGCCCATGCCCTGCACCGCGTAGTCGTAGCCGGCGCGCTCGCGGTACGGGCCGGTCTGGCCGAAGCCGGTCACGCTGCAATACACGAGCCGTGGATTGAGGCCCTTGAGCGACGCGTAGTCGAGGCCGTAGCGGGCCATGTCGCCGACCTTGAAGTTCTCGACGAAGACGTCGCAAAGCGGGACCAGCTCGCGCACCAGGGCCTGGCCCTCCGGCTGCGAGATGTCGCAGGTGACCGAGCGCTTGTTGCGGTTGGTGCCGAGGTAGTACGCCGCCTCGGCGGTTTCGTGGCCTTGCGCGTCCTTCAGGAAAGGCGGACCCCAGGTCCGGGTGTCGTCGCCGCTGCCGGGCCGCTCGATCTTGATCACGTCGGCGCCCAGATCGGCCAGTGTCTGGGTGCACCAGGGGCCCGCCAGCACGCGCGAGAGGTCGAGAACACGGATGCCGTCGAGTGAGTTCATCGCCGCATTTTCAGGGCAAACCGATAATGTCTCGATGATCCGTCCCCTGTTCGCCGCAGCCTTGCTCAGCCTGGCTGCCTGCAGTCCGACCTTCAATTGGCGAGAAATCCGCGTTGAATCGATGCCGCTCAAGGCGATGCTGCCCTGCAAGCCGGACAAAGGCGCACGCACGGTGCCGATGGCCGGTCGCCAGGTGGAGCTGAAGGTGCTGGGCTGCGAAACGGGCGGTGCCACCTTCGCCGTCCTGGCCGGCGACATCGTCGACCCGCTGCGCGCAGGCGAGGTGCTGGCGCAATGGCGGGCCGCTACCCTGGCCAATCTGCGCACGGCCCCCGGCAGCACGCAAGACAGGCCATTCCTGCCGGCTGGCGCCATGGCTTTGCCGCAGTCGCTGCGGGTGGTCGCGGCCGGGCAGCGTGCCGACGGCAGCCACGTGGCAAGCCAGGCGGCGTATTTCGCGCGCGGCAGCCAGGTGGTGCAGGCGGTGATCTATGCCGACCAGGTGACGACCGAAGCCGCCGAGACCTTCTTCGGGGGCCTGGCGTTCGAATGAGCCTGCTGCCCGCCCGCGCCGCCGTTGCGGTCTTCCTCGCCTTCGCGTTCGCCTATTTTTTCTCGGCCTTGCTGCGGGCGATCACGGCGACGCTGTCACCGACGCTGACGCAGGAGTTCGCCCTGCATTCGCGTGACCTGGGGCTGCTGGCCGGCGGCTATTTCCTGGGCTTCGCCGCCACCCAGCTGCCTCTTGGGACCTGGCTGGACCGGCACGGACCGAAGCGCGTGATCCTGAGCTTCCTGGTCGTCGCGGTGCTGGCCTGCATCGCGTTTTCGCTGGCGGCCAGCTTCGCGTGGCTACTGGCGGCGAGGGTCCTGTGCGGGGTGGGCGTGAGCGCCTGCCTGATGGCGCCGTTGACCGGGTTCCGGCGCTGGCTCGATCCGACGGCGCAACTGCGCGCCAACAGCTGGATGCTGATGACCGGCTCGTTCGGGATGATGGCCTCCACGCTGCCGGTTCAATGGCTGATGCCGATGGTCGGCTGGCGTCCGCTGTTCTGGGGCCAGGCCGCGCTGATCGCCCTGTCGATGGTCGTGATCGCCTTGGTGGTGCCGGCCTGGCAGGCCGGCCCGCAGGCCGGCGACCGGCCGGGAAGCTATGCCCAGGTCTGGCGCGACCCGTACTTCCGTCGCATGGTGCCGATCGGCTTTTTCAGCTACGGCGGCATGATCGCGATGCAGACCCTGTGGGCCGGTCCCTGGCTGGTGCGGGTGGCGGGCGAGCCGCCGCTGCGGGCTGCCGGCGGCCTGTTCACGATCAACGTCTGCATGCTGGGCGCTTTCCTTGGCTGGGGCGCCCTGAATCCACAACTGGCGCGCCGGGGCCTGACGACCAACCGCTTGATCGCCCGCGGGCTGCCGATGAGCCTGGTCGTGCTGGCGGCGATCGTGGTCGCCGGCCCGCACGCCGGTGCCTGGGCCTGGGCTGCGTTCTGCGTCAGCTGCACCTTCGTTTCGCTGGCCCAACCGGCGGTCGCGATGGCCTTTCCCCCAGCGCTGGCGGGGCGCGCCCTGTCAGCCTACAACCTGGTGATCTTCAGCGGCGTGTTCGTCGTGCAGTGGGGCATCGGCCTGCTGATCGACGGTTTCGCCGCGGCCGGGCTAGACACGGTCGATGCCTTCCGCAGCGCGATCGCGGTGTTCCTGGCGTGCAGCACGGCGTCATATGGACACTTCATGCTGGCGACGCGGGATAATCCCCGCACCGCTACCGTCCATCCATGAACGCCATCCTGCTGATTGCCCACGCCCCCCTGGCCAACGCCCTGCGCCAGTGCGCGCTGCACGTCTTTCCCGACTGCGAAGTGACGGTGGCGGCGATCGACGTCCAGCCCAACCTGTCGCCGGACGAAACGCTGGCCACGGCCCGGATCGCGCTGGAGCAGCTCGGCCGGTTGCCGCAGGTCACAGGCGTGCTGGTGTTGACAGACATCTTCGGCGCGACGCCGAGCAACGTCGCCCAGAAGCTGGTGGACGGCGTGCAAAGCCGCCTGATCACCGGCGTCAACCTGCCGATGCTGCTGCGCAGCGTGAGCTACCGCCACGAGCCGCTCGAAACCCTGGTGTCGCGCGCCGTGATCGGCGGCACCCAGGGCGTGATGCAAGTGGCCGTGACCGCACCCCAAAACCAGCCCAGACGCACCAATGATCAAGACCACAACGACCATCAGCAATAAGCTGGGCCTGCACGCGCGGGCTTCCGCCAAGCTGACCAAACTTGCCGGCAGCTTTCCCTGCGAGGTCTGGATGAGCCGGGGCGAACGCCGGGTCAACGCCAAGAGCATCATGGGCGTGATGATGTTGGCCGCCGGCATCGGCAGCGAGGTGGTGGTCGAGACCAGTGGCGATCGCGAGCAGGAGGCGATGGACGCGATCCTGGCGCTGATCGGCGACCGCTTCGGGGAAGGCGAGTGACATTCAGCGTCCACGGCCTGCCGGTCGCTCGCGGCATCGCGATCGGCCGCGCGGTGCTGATGGCGTCGAGCCGGGTGGACGTGGCGCATTACTTCATCGACCCCACCCAGGTCGAGTCCGAGATCACCCGGGTCCGGGTGGGACGCAATGCAGTGGTCGAAGAAATCCACCGGCTGCAGCAGACCATCGCCGCCATGGGGCCGAAGGAGGCCCCGCACGAACTGGCCGCGCTGCTGGACGTGCACCTGATGCTGCTGCAGGACGAGGAGCTGATCAGCGGCGTCAAGCACTGGATCAGCGACCGCCTCTACAACGCCGAATGGGCGCTGACCACCCAGCTCGAGGTGCTGGCCCGCCAGTTCGACGACATGGAGGACGAATACCTGCGCGAGCGCAAGGCCGACCTCGAGCAGGTCGCCGAGCGGATCCTGCGCTACATGAAGGGCGTCGGCGCGCCGGTGGCGCCGCCGGCAGCTCGCCGCTCGTCCGCATCGGTGCGCCAGCAGGACCTGCTGCTGGCCGACGACAGCATCGACGTGCCGCTGGTGCTGATCGCCCACGACCTGTCGCCGGCCGACATGCTGCAGTTCAAGCAGAGCGTGTTCGCCGGTTTTGTCACCGATGTCGGCGGCAAGACCTCGCACACAGCGATCGTGGCCCGCAGCATGGACATCCCGGCGGTGGTGGGCGCCCGCGGCGCCAGCCACCTGGTGCGGCAGGACGACTGGGTGATCATCGACGGCGATGCCGGCGTGATGATCGTCGACCCGTCGCCGATCATCCTGGCCGAATACGGCTTCAAGCAGCGGCAGGCCGAACTTGAGCGCGGCCGGCTCTCGCGCCTGCGCCACACGCCCGCCGTGACGCTGGACGGCCAGAAGGTGGAGTTGCTGGCCAACATCGAGATGCCGGAGGACGCCCCCGGCGCGGTGCTGGCGGGCGCCGTCGGCGTCGGCCTGTTCCGCAGCGAATTCCTGTTCATGGGGCGCAAGGGCGACCTGCCGGGCGAGGAAGAGCAGTACCGGGCCTACCGGAAGGCCGTCGAAGGCATGCAGGGCCTGCCGGTCACCATCCGCACCATCGACGTCGGCGCCGACAAGCAGCTCGACGACTCGCTGCGCGATGCCGCCCACCTGAACCCGGCGCTCGGCCTGCGGGCGATCCGCTGGAGCCTGGCCGACCCGGCAATGTTCCTGACGCAGCTGCGCGCGATCCTGCGCGCAGCCGCGCATGGCCAGGTCAACCTGCTGATCCCGATGCTGGGCCATGCCAGCGAGATCCGGCAGACGCTGTCGCTCGTCGACTTCGCGCGCGCCGAACTGGACAACCGGGGCCTGCCGTACGGGCCGGTGAAGCTGGGCGCGATGATCGAGATCCCGGCTGCCGCGCTCACGCTGAAGATTTTCCTCAAGTACTTCGACTTCCTGTCGATCGGCACCAACGACCTGATCCAGTACACGCTGGCGATCGACCGCGCCGACGAGTCAGTTGCGCACCTGTACGACCCGTGCCACCCCGCGGTGCTCCGGCTGGTGGCCGAGACAATCGCCGAATGCAATGCCCAGGGCAAGGGCGTCAGCATCTGCGGCGAAATGGCGGGCGACATTTCTTTTACGCGGCTGCTGCTCGGCATGGGCTTGCGCAGTTTCTCGATGCACCCGGCGCAGATCCTGGCCGTCAAGCAGGAAGTGCTTCGCGCCGACACGACGCGGCTGGCGCCCTGGGCGCAGCAGGTACTGGAGTCGGAAGACCCGGCCAGCCTGCTGGCCAAGTAGGCTGGCGCGTCAACGGGCCCGTGTTCCAAGCACCGCGGCACCGATGATCATGGCGGCGGCCAGCGCGATGGACGGGCTGAACGGACGCCCGCTCACCAGCATGAGAAGGCCGGTCGACAGCAGCGGCGTCAGATAGCTCAGGATGCCGATCTGCCGCGGGTCGCCCAGTTTCAGCGCACGGTCCCACAGGAAGAAGGCGGCGCCCAGAGGGCCCAGTCCCATGACGGCGATCAACAACCAGTCGTTTGCCTGCAATGTCACCGGCGCTTCGAGCAGCGCATGACACAGCAGAGAAAGCAGTCCCGAGACCAGCCCGAACAACCCGATGGCCGCCGTCGGAAAGGCCGGCACGCGGCGCGTGCCCAGCGAATAGCTGGCCCAGATGAAGGCCGATCCGAGCGCCGGCAGGTAACCCCACGACCAGCCGCCGGAGGCACCGCCGCCGGCGCCGAGGATGGCGATCGTCGCGCCGGCGAAGCCGACCAGCGCCGCCACCACGTGGACGGCGCGCAGCTTGACGTCCGGCAGGAACAGCGGCGCCAGCACCACCATGAACAGCGGCCAGAGGTAGTTGACCAGGTTGGCTTCGACCGGCGGCGCCAGCCGCAGGGCGATGAACAGCAGGAAGTGGAATCCGAACAACCCGTAGATGCCCAGCGTCAGCGTCGACGCCGGGACGCGCCACTGCCGCACCAGCGGCCAGGCCGGAATGCTGCCGATCAGCAACGCCAGGCCGGTGAGCAGGAACGGAGGGACGTGCTTGAGGGCAATGCCCAGCGAGGCCAGCGTGGCCCACAGGGCGATCGCGCCCAGCGCGTAGAGGTTGGCGCTCAGCGCGGCACCGTCAGGTGTTGGCGACGCCTGCGGAGCCTATCGACACGCCTGCGGCGTGGGCCTGCTGGTCAGCGTGGTAAGAGCTGCGCACCATGGCGCCGACGGCGGCGTGGCTGAAGCCCATCTCGCGCGCCGTTTCTCCGAACATCTTGAAGGTATCCGGGTGCACGTAGCGGCGCACCGGCAGATGGCTGGTGCTGGGCGCGAGATACTGGCCGATGGTCAGCATGTCGATGTTGTGCTCGCGCATGTCGCGCATGGCCTGCAGGATTTCTTCGTCGGTCTCGCCCAGGCCGACCATGAGGCCGCTCTTGGTCGGCACGTTGGGGTGCAGCGCCTTGAACTTCTTCAGCAGGTTCAGGCTGAAGGCGTAGTCGGAGCCAGGACGCGCCTCTCTGTACAGGCGCGGAATCGTTTCCAGGTTGTGGTTCATCACATCCGGCGGCGCGGACTTGAGGATTTCCAGCGCGCGGTCGTCGCGGCCGCGGAAGTCCGGCACCAGGATTTCGATCGTCGTGGCGGGTGAGAGCTCACGTGTGCGGCGAATGCAGTCGACGAAATGCTGGGAGCCGCCGTCGCGCAGATCGTCACGGTCGACCGACGTGATCACCACGTAGTTGAGCTGGAGCCGGGCAATGGTCCGCGCCAGGCTCTCGGGTTCATTGGCGTCGAGCGGGTCGGGGCGGCCGTGGCCGACGTCGCAAAACGGGCAGCGGCGGGTGCACTTGTCGCCCATGATCATGAAGGTGGCCGTGCCCTTGCCGAAGCATTCGCCGATGTTCGGGCAGGAGGCTTCCTCGCACACTGTGTGCAGGTTGCTTTCGCGCAGGATCTGCTTGATCTCGTAGAAGCGGGTGGTCGGCGAGCCGGCCCGCACGCGGATCCAGTCCGGCTTCTTCAGCACCTCGCCCCGTTCCACCTTGACCGGGATGCGCGACAGCTTGGCCGCGGCCTTCTGCTTGGCCAGTGGGTTGTAGTTCTCGGCGCTTTGCGCTTCGCGGACGACGTTGTCAGTGCTCATCGTGTCAAGGAGCCAGGAAGGCGCCGAGCTTTCGGCCCAGCACGCCGGCCGCTTCGGTCCAGGTGGTTAGGACTCCGATTGTAGAAAGGTCTACCGTTTCCAGCCCGGCGTAGCCGCAGGGGTTGATGCGGCGGAAGGGTTCCAGTTCCATCGCCACGTTCAGCGCGACGCCGTGGTAGGTGCAGTGCCGGCTGACCTTGATGCCCAGGGCGGCGATCTTGCCAAGGCCGGCGAACGATGCATCCGGGGCCAGTCGGGTGTGGCCGGACGGGTCGTCCAGCCGCACATAAATGCCCGGGGCGCCACGCACGCGGTGGCCGGTCACGCCGAAGTGGGCCAGCGTGCGGACCACCGACTCCTCAACGCGGAAGACGTATTCCTTGACGTAGAAGCCGGCGCGGCGCAGGTCGAGCAGCGGGTAGGCCACCACCTGGCCGGGCCCGTGGTAGGTCACCTGGCCGCCGCGGTCGGACTGCACGACGGGGATCGTGCCGGCGTCCAGCACATGGTCGGGCTTGCCTGCCACACCCTGGGTATACACGGGGTCGTGCTCGCACAGCCACAGTTCGTCGGCTGTCGCGTCATCGCGCGCGGCGGTGAACTCCCGCATCGCCTGCCAGGTCGGCAGGTAAGCGACCCCGCCGAGGTCGCGGGTCAACATGGCTAGAGGACGACCTTGACCATGGGGTGCGTCGACAAGGTGCGGTACAGCTCGTCGAGCTGTTCGCGGCTGGTGGCGGTCACGGTGATGGTGACGCCCAGGTAGTTGCCGGCCTTGCTGTCGCGCAATTCGACCGTCGCGGCGTCGAAGCCGGGATCGAACTGCATCGCGATGGTGGTGACGGCGTGGACGAAACCTTCCACGTTCGCGCCCATCACCTTGATCGGGAATTGCGACGGGTACGCGATCAGCGACTCGCCACGCGGGTCGGCGGACAGGACTTGCGGCTGGGTGGGGCTGGGGCTTGGGCTGGCAGAAGGCTTGGTCATGGTGGGCTCAGGCTTGCTTGGCACGCTGGTAACCGGCGTACAGGGCATGGTAGATGGGGCCGGGACGGCCTGTTCCAATAGCCTTGCCGTCCAGCCGCGTCACCGGCAGCACCTCTTTGGTCGCCGAGGACACCAGCAGCTCGTCGGCGGCGAACACCTCGTCGCGGGAGATGCGGCGCAGTTCGAAGGGAATCCCGGCCTCGCGGCAGAGCGTTTCAAGCAGGCCGTAGCGGATGCCCTCCAGCACCAGGTTGTCCTTGGGTGTGCCCATCAGCTTGCCGCCCTTGACCACCCACATATTGGAAGCTGCCGCTTCGCTCAGGAAGCCGTCGCGGAACATCACCGTTTCGGTGGCGCCGACGTCGGCGCTGATCTGGCGCGCCAGCACCGCGCCGACCAGGCTGGTGCTCTTGATGTGGGCCTTCTTCCAGCGGAAGTCATCCGCCGTGACGCAGACGACGCCCTCGGACCGGTCTTTCTCCGGATAGATGAACATGCGGTTGCTGGTGACGAACACCGTCGGCGTGAGGCCGGGCGGCATCACGTGGTCGCGCATCGCCACGCCGCGCGTGACCTGGATGTAGACCAGCTGGTCGGTCTGCTCCAGTGGCTTCTCCACGGCTTTGGCGTACGCGGCCATCAGCTGCAACACCAGCGCACGCCACCGGGCATGGTTCATCGGGTTGTCGATGCGCAGTTCCGCCAGGCTGCGGTCCAGCCGCGCCATGTGCTCGTCGAACCGGAACGGCCGGCCGCCATAGGCGGGAACAACTTCGTACACACCGTCGCCGAAGATGAAGCCGCGGTCGAGCACGCTGACCTTGGCGTCGCGCAAGTTGGAAAACTCGCCGTTCAGGTAGCACGGCAACAGGGGCAGGGAGGTGTCGGTCATTCGCGGATCTTAGAAAGAATCAGCGCCAGAGCAGCACTGCCGCGATCGCGAGCCACCCCAGGGCGAGGTTGATTTTTACCAGCGTCGTGATCCGCGCGGCGCGGCGCCCGCCTTCGGGCCAATCGGCGGCAGCGACTGCGAGCTTGAGCTTGCGGTACGGCGAGGCATAGATGTGGCCGAACACCAACATCATCGCCACCCCCAGCCCGAGCATGGCGTGCCATCCCGGCGGCGCCTTGGCCATCCCCGTTTCCAGCAGCATCGGCAGCCCCGTGGCAAGCAGCACGGCGATGCTCGCGGCCACCACCGCGAAGAAGCGTTTGAGCACAGCCGCCAGGAACGGCAGCCGCTGCGGCGGCGCCAGCTGCTGCGCCAGCACCGGACGCAATGCCAGCACCATGAAAGCCATGCCGCCTAGCCAGACGACGGCGGCCGCGACGTGAAGAAACAGGATGAATTGATGCATGGGTTCCCGGAAGCGATATCCGCATTGTGCGTTGCGGTCAAAACACTTTTAACCGGCCGCCTGGCTGACTGCCGCTCCGAGGTCGGTGGGGAAGCCCCGGGGTTTTTACTTATAATCAGAGGCTTTGAGCAATATCAGGCCGGTCGACGAGGGCGACAGATCATGAAAACAATCGCCCGGCTGCCTGCGACAGAGGAGATCCCCTTCAAGACGCTGAGCGCCGAAGAGGCGCGACAGCTGCGAAAACAAAACCCGCCGGTTTCCCCCTGGTGGGTGGTTGGGGTGCAGGTGATGGTGGGGCTGGTGGTGGCTCTGGCCGCCTGGGCCCTGACCGGGAGACAGAATGTCGGATGGTCCGCCGGATACGGCGCATCGGCCGTGGTGATCCCTGCGGCCGTTTTTGCGCGCGGGCTGATGGGGCGGACGTCTTCCCTGAATGCAGGCACTGCCGCATTCGGTTTCATGTTGTGGGAGATGGTCAAGATCGCCTTGACGGTGGCCATGCTGGT
>JACMQP010000060.1 GCA_014376915.1 Ramlibacter sp. | reverse complement strand
GGGCGGCCTGTCCCACCAGCGCTTTCAGTTCGTCCTGGGTCATTTGCGACAATCCTTGGGTTGCATTCCTGAATTATCCATGTCGCTCCTTCCTTATTCGCTGGCCCGCCCTTTCCTGTTCGCCCTGGATGCGGAGACTGCTCACGAGCTGACGATGAACTCGCTGGCGCGGCTGCAGGGCACGGCGCTGGAATGCGCCTTCGGCAACCCGGTGGTGGATGATCCGTTCGAGCTCGCAGGTCTGCGCTTTCCCAACCGGGTCGGCCTGGCCGCCGGTCTGGACAAGAACGCCCGCTGCATCGACGGCCTGGGCGCGATGGGGTTCGGCTTTGTCGAGGTCGGCACCGTCACACCCAGGGCCCAGCCCGGCAACCCGAAGCCCAGGATGTTCCGGCTGCCCCAGGCCAATGCGCTGATCAACCGGCTGGGCTTCAACAATGACGGGCTCGACGCCTTCATCGCCAACGTGCAGCGCTCGTCGTTCCGCAGCAAAGGGCGGATCCTGGGCCTCAACATCGGCAAGAACGCAGCCACGCCGATCGAGGACGCGACCAGCGACTACCTGATCGGGCTGGAAGGCGTGTATCCGCATGCCGATTACGTCGCCGTCAACATCTCCAGCCCCAACACGAAGAACCTGCGCGCGCTGCAGGGCGATGAGGCGCTGGACGGCCTGCTCGGGGCGATCGCGGTGCGGCGCGAGGCGCTGGCCCGTTCCCATGGCCGGCGGGTGCCGGTGTTCGTCAAGATCGCGCCCGACCTCGATGCCGCCCAGGTGGCAGTGATTGCCGCGGCGCTGCGCCGGCACGGGATGGATGGCGTGGTGGCGACCAACACCACGGTCAGTCGCGACGCGGTCAAGGGGCTGCCGCATGCGCAGGAGGCTGGCGGCCTGAGCGGCACGCCGGTGCTGGAAGCCAGCAACCGCGTCATCGCACAGTTGCGTGCGGCCCTTGGCCCTTCGTTTCCGATCATCGGTGTCGGCGGCGTCCTGAGCGCCCAGGACGCGGTCTCCAAGATCCGTGTCGGGGCCGACGTGGTGCAGATCTACACCGGCCTGATCTACCGCGGCCCGCAGCTGGTGGCCGATGCCGCGCAGGCGATCAAGAGCCTGCGCAGCGCCGCCAGCTAGCGCACGCGCACCATCGCCGTGACCACTTCCGCGATGGCGAGGGCGCTGGTGAGGCCCGGCGATTCGATCCCGAACAGGTTGACCAGGCCGGGCACGCCATGCAGTGCCGGCCCGTCGACGCGGAAATCGGCCGCCGCCTCGCCGGGACCATGGATCTTGGGTCGCACGCCGCTGTAACTGGACGCCAGCGCGCCGTCCGGCAGCTCCGGCCAGTAGCGCCGCACTTCGGCATAGAAGCTATCGGCGCGCCGCGGATCGACCGCATAGTCGATCTGCTCGGGCGTCTCGACCTGCAGCCATTCGATGTCGGGACCGAATTTCGCCTGCCCGCCCAAGTCCAGCGTGAGATGGACACCGAGCCAGGCATCGGCCGGCGCCGGGTAGATCAGGTGGGTGAACGGCGCGCGACCGGCCAGCGCATAGTAATTGCCTTTGGCGAAGAACTCGCGCGGAACGAATTGGGCTGGCAGGCCGTCGAAACGCCGCGCCAGCGCGCACGCGTGGAGCGCAGCGGAGTTGACGACGACGCCGGCCTCCAGCTCGCTGCCGTCGGCCATCCGCACGACATGGGGGCCGCTGGCAGAGAGCGATGCCGATTCGACGGCCGACCCGAGGGCGACCATACCGCCGGCTCGCTCCAGGTCGCCTTGCAGCGCCAGCATCAGGCCGTGGCTGTCGACGACGCCGGTGCCGGGCGAGAGCAGTGCCGCCTGGCACCGCAGCGCCGGCTCCAGCGCGCGGGCCTGCGCCGCGTCCAGCCATTGCACCGGCACGCCGTTGGCGGCGGCGCGGTCCTGCAGCTGGCGCAGCGCCCCCTGCTCGGGTTCGCTGTTGGCCACCGTCAGCTTGCCGCAATTGCGGTGGTCCACGCCGTGGCTGGCGCACAACGCGTAGAGCAATTCCTTGCCGCGCACGCACAGCCTGGCCTTGAGCGATCCGGGCGGGTAGTAGAGGCCGGCGTGGATGACTTCGCTGTTGCGCGAACTCACGCCCTGTCCGATGGCGTTCTGCACCTCCGCGACGATGGTCTCTTGTCCGGCCTGTGCCAGCGAGCGCGCTACCGCCAGGCCGACCACGCCGGCGCCGATCACCAGGGCGTCGACGCGGTCCATCAGGCCGGCCTCCGCGGATCGGTCTCCAGCAACGTCGTTACGAGCCATTGCGGGTCGGCCCGGAATCGGCCGAACCCTTCGGTCGGCTCCAGCGTGGCCTCGTTCATGTAGAGGCGGCGGTTGACCTCGACCTGGATGCTGTGGCGGTGGCGCGCCGGGTCGCCGTAGCGGCGCACCAGTTTCACGCCTTTGTACGGATGGTTGTATTCGACGTCATAGCCCCGCGAACGCAGCCGCTCGCAGACCAGCCGCGACAGCCGCGGGTCGGCAGTGGTGCCGTCGCGGTCGCCGACCACGAAGTCCGCATGGACCAAGCCGGGAAAGGCGGTGGCGTACTGCGACGCCACGGCGGGCATCGAATGGCAGTTGATGTGAATGCTGTAGCCGTGCCGCGCGTGGGCAGCGTCGATTGCGGCAGCAGCGGTACCGGGAGCGCAGACAACCATTCGATTCATGGCTTCGATTGTCGCGCACCGCGCCTCGATCGGGCGGCCGGCACGACCGCGACGGCCGCATGCCGCAGGCCGAGCAGCGACGGCTTCAGCACCGTCGGGTCGGCGTTCTCCGCATACACGGCATACGCCGGATGCAGGAACTCGGGCGCCCCCGCCACGAGATGCAACTGGCCAGCCTCCAGGTGCGCCCGGACGACGTTCTGCCGGAAGTAGCCGGCACCGCGGGCCGCCAGCAGGTAGCCCAGCCCGAGCGGGCCCAGGGTGGCGGAGATCGGCGCGCTCGACAGCTCGGGGAATGCGAGACTGTGCTGCGCCGCGAACTCGCGGCCCCAGTCCACGAACACATAACTCTCGGGGTCTGGGGTTTTTACGTCGCGCGACGTGCTCACCAGCACCAGCTTTTCTTCGATCAGCAGTTCGATCCGCATGCCGGGCCGCTGCC
>JACMQP010000436.1 GCA_014376915.1 Ramlibacter sp. | reverse complement strand
GCAATGGCCGCCAGCGCCATCGGCAGCCGCAACCCGTGACGGTCGGCAAAGCGCCCGGCCGGCAGCGCCAGGAACACCTGGGTCAGCGCGAACAGCGCCAGCAGCATCCCGACCGCCGCCGCGCTATGGCCCTGGCGCAGCGCCAGCAGCGGAGCGGCGAGCCGCGTGCCGGCCATGCAGGCATGGAGGCAGACCTGGCCGGCGATCACGCGGGCCAACTCCCGGTTCAATCCGCGGCTCATCCGGGCAAGTCTTCCTCGCCTTCGGACACCGGCGGCAGCAGCGCCTGGGCCTGCGCCTCGGGCAGGGCTTCCACCACCTTCAGGGCCCGACGCATCTGGTTGGTTCGCGTGCTGGCGGTGTCGAGCGTGTCCGAGGCCTTGCGCACCTGTTCGCGGATCTTCTCGACCCAGGTGCCGTAGCGCTCGAATTCGGTCTTGACCGCGCCCAGCACCTTCCACACCTCGGAAGCCTGCTGCTCCAGCGCCAGGGTCCGAAAGCCCATGTGCAGGCTGTTGAGCATGGCCAGCAGCGTGGTCGGACCGGCCAGCGTGACCCGGTAGTCGCGCTGCAGGCTGTCCATCAGGCCAGGACGCCGCAGCACCTCGGCGTACAGGCTTTCGACCGGCAGGAACAGGATCGCGAAGTCGGTGGTGTACGGCGGGCACAGGTAGCTCTCGCAGATCGACTTGGCCTCGGTGCGGATGCGCGATTCGAGGGCCCGGGAGGCGATGTCGGCCGCCGCCGGATCGGCCCGGTCCTGCGCGTCGAGCAGGCGCTCGTAATCGTCGCGCGGGAACTTGGCGTCCACGGGCAGCCAGACCGGCGTGCCGTCGGCGCTGCGGCCGGGAAAGCGGATTGCGAAATCGACCCGCTGGTTGCTGCGCGGCCTGGTCTCCACCTGCTTGGCATATTGTTCGGGGGTCAGCACCTGCTCCAGCAGCGCCTCCAGCTGCACTTCGCCAAAAATGCCGCGCGACTTCACATTGGTCAGCACCCGCTGCAGGTCGCCCACGCCCTGCGCCAGCGTCTGCATCTCGCCCAGGCCCTTGTGCACCTGCTCGAGCCGGTCGGCCACCTGCTTGAAGCTCTCGCCCAGGCGCTGCTCCAGCGTTGTCTGCAGCTTCTCGTCGACCGTCTTGCGCATTTCGTCGAGCTTGGCGGTGTTGGTCTGCTGCAGCTGCTGCAGCTGCGCGTCCAGCGTCTCGCGGACCTCGATCATGCGGCGCGCATTCGACTCGCCGAGATTCTGAAGCTGCTGCGTAAGCGTGTCGGACAACGTTTTCTGCAACAGGGTCAGCTGCTGCGCGAACGCGTCGATCTGGGTGTTCTGCGTGCGAGTGGCCTCGGCGCTCTGCTTCACCAGCGCATCCTGGAAAGTGGCGAGGGTGTGCGTGAGTTCCTGCCTGGCGCCGCGCGACGATTCGCTGATTTCGCGGCGCAGTTCGCGCTCCATTCGCTCGTTGACCGCCATCAGCTCGACGCGGCCGCTGTCGGCGACCACCGGCGGCTTGCGCACCACCAGGATGACCAGCAAAACGAGGCTCGCTAAGACCAGCGCGATGAGGATCCAGAGTTCCAAGGCCACTACGTCTTCAGCACTTCGGGATTAAGCGCGGTGAGCGGCCTACCGTGGACCAGGAAGCCGATCAGGTTGTCGGCTGCGAGGTCGGCCATCGCCAGCCGGGTCGGCATGGTGGCGCTGGCGATGTGCGGCCTCAGCACCACGTTCGACAGCGCCAGCAGCGCCGGGTTGGCCTTGGGCTCGCCCTCGAACACGTCGAGGCCGGCCGCGGCGATCCTGCCCTCGCGCAGGGCTTCGGCCAGCGCGGCGTCGTCCACGATCCCACCGCGTGCGATGTTGACCAGGTTGGCGGACCGCTTCATCAGCGACAGCTTCTGCGCGCCGATCGCATGGTG
>JACMQP010000435.1 GCA_014376915.1 Ramlibacter sp. | reverse complement strand
ATCGCGTCCGGCGCCAGGGGATCCCGGGTGTCGTCCAGCAGTTGCTGCAGCGTGCGCCCGTCGACGTATTCCATGACCAGGTAAGGCAGATGGGCCAGGTCGCCGGCAGCGACCAGCCGCGGCAGGTACGGGCCGGCCAGCACGGACAGGATCTGCCGCTCGACCTCGAAGCCGACGATGTTCTCGGCGCCGTCGCCTGCGGTCATCCGCGGCACTTTCATCACCAGCGCAAACGGCTCGCGCCGCGAGGCGTCGGCGTAGGTCACACGGTAGATGTGTGCCATGCCGCCGGCATGCAGGCATGCCACCACCCGGAAGCCGTCGACGACGGTGCCCGGCTCCAGCAGCTTCACAGGCCCTGCTCCAGCCGCAGGGCGAACGCCTCGGGCAGGCCCGCGGCCCGGATGCCGGCGGCGGCGCCCAGGTGGTCGTACGGCACGCGGTGGAAGGTCAGCTCGGCGCGGCCGGGGTCGAACATCGCGTACATGGCCGCGGTGTTGCCGTCGCGGGGCTGGCCGACCGAGCCAACCGTGGCGATCCAGCGGCGATGCGGCGGCACCGGGATGGCGGCGCCCGGCGTCGGCACGAACTGCATCAGCCGGCCGCTGCTGGCGCGGAAATACAGGGTCTGCTGGTGCACGTGGCCACCGAAAACGTAGCGCACTGCGGCGTCCGCGCACGCGGCAGCGAGGCTGGCCTCGGCCCGGTGCTCGTTGGTCACGTAATGCCAGCGCTGCGGCTGGTCGGCACTGGCGTGGACAAGAAAAGCGGCGCCGTCGCTGACCGTGAGCGGCAGGCCAGCCAGGAACTCGAGGTCGGCGGCGCTCAGCCGCGCATGGGTCCAGGCCGCGCCGCTCTCATCGAGCGTCCGGACCTGCGCCGGCGGCGCGACGGCGAGCGCGTCATGGTTGCCCTGCAGCACCGCCGCCCCTGCCAGCGCCAGCTCGCGCACCCGCCCCACCACCTCGGCCGGCTGCGCCCCGTAGCCCACCAGGTCGCCCAGCACGGCGAAGCGCTGCACGCCGAGCCCGCGCGCATGGGCCAGGCAGGCATCGAGCGCGCGCAGGTTGGCGTGCAGGTCCGACAGCAGGGCGATCTTCATCGCGGCGACCGGCGGCTATTTCGCGTCGATGACTTCGGCCGCGGCCCGGAACGCATCGACCGCGGCCGGAAAGCCGCGGTAGGTCGTGGCGTGCAGCAGCACTTCCTGGATCTCCTGCACCGTCGCGCCGTTGTTGAGAGCGCCGCGGACATGGGCTTTCAACTCGTGCGGGTTGCCCTGCCCGATCAGCATCGCGACGGTGACCAGGCTGCGGGTCTTCAGGTCCAGCCCGTCGCGCTGCCAGGTCTCGCCCCAGGCGCGGCGGGTGATCGCTTCCTGCATCGGCTGGGTGAACTCGCTGGCGTTGGCCAGGGACTTGCTGACGTACTCGTCGCCCATCGCCTGGCGCCGCAGCGCCAGGCCTTTGTCGTATTGGGATTCCATCGCGTCGCCTCCTGAGAGAAAAACCTGGCGCCAGCATACGCCCGCGGCACGCCAGGCCCGCGACGCGTTACGCTTGTGCCAAGGAGACCGAGCATGACCACCACCCACCGTTATCCCGTACCCGAACTCAGCGACCTGCCCGAAGACATCCGCGCCAAGGTGCTGGAAGTTCAGCAGAAGGCGGGCTTCATTCCCAACGTGTTCCTCGCCTTCGCGCGGCGGCCGGCCGAGTGGCGCGCGTTCTTCGCGTACCACGACGCGCT
>JACMQP010000434.1 GCA_014376915.1 Ramlibacter sp. | reverse complement strand
GCAGATCACGGTCAGCAGCGAAATCGAGAACCGCATCGACGACAGCAGTTCCACCGCGCCGCGCCAGGTGGGTGAGCCGGTCCGTACGCGAAGGCCTTGGGAGGAAGCTGTCATGGGGTGGGTGAATGGAAAAAGGCGGGACTCCGGAGATCCCGCCTTCATTAGGTGTGCTGGAAGGCGGGCTTGGTTCCCGCCGTCCGCCGTTTACCGCAAGCCGGCGATGTAATCCGAGACGGCCCGGATTTCGCGGTCATTGAGCTTTGCCGCGACCTGCATCATTTGCGAGCTGTTCTTGCGCACGCCATCGCGGAACCCGGTGAGCTGGGCGGTCGTGTAGTCGGCGTGCTGGCCGGACAGGCGCGGATACTGCGCCGGGACCCCGGCGCCGTTGGGGCTGTGGCAGCCGGCACAGGCGGGCACCTGCCGGTCGGCGATACCACCGCGGTAGATGCGCTCGCCCATCGCCACCAGTTCCTTGTCCTTGGCGAAGCCGGCCTTGGCCTTGTTCGCCGTCACCCAGGCGGCAATGTTCTTCATGTCGGCATCGCTCAATTGCGCGGCCATCGACTGCATGATCAGGTTGGCCCGCTTGCCGGCCTTGAATTCCTGCAATTGCTTGACGAGGTATTCGGGATGCTGCTGCGCCAGCTTGGGATTGGCCGGCGTGCCCGAATTGCCGTCGACGCCATGGCAGGCGGCGCACACGGCGGTGAATTTCGCTTCGCCCTGGACCAGGTCTGGCTTGGTCGCGGCGGGCGCAGCGGCGGCGGCAGCCGCGACCTGAGCGGCGGGCTGCGCACCCGGCACAGCCGGCTTTTCTTCCGCTGCCGAGACGGACAGACAGAGCGCCGCCAGCGAGGCAGCCATCAGCAGGGAGGCGAGAAACTTCATGTCGGAGTTCGGTTTATTGGCGCAAAACTTCATGATTCTACAATGCCATCCCCGGGTTCCTCCCGATACCGAAGCTCTCCATGACCAAGCCCGCGATCCCGCCCGAGGGCCGCCTCGCTCCCGAGAAAGACCCCGCCGTCGTGGCGCTGGGCTGGCTGCACACGGCCAAGTTCCTGACCACGGCGCCCACGCTGGAGTTTCTGCCGCCGCACGATTACCCGGAAATCGCCTTCGTCGGCCGCTCCAACGCCGGCAAGTCGACCTGCATCAATACCCTGACGCAGCAAAAGCGCCTGGCCTTTGCCTCCAAGACCCCGGGCCGGACCCAGAGCATCAACCTGTTCACCTTGGGCAAACAGGGCATCACCGACGCTGTACTGGCCGACTTGCCCGGCTACGGTTACGCGGCCGTCCCCAAGCAGGACAAGCTGCGCTGGCAACAGGTGATGGCCAATTACCTTGTGTCGCGCGAGAACCTTCGCGGCGTGGTGCTGCTGTGCGATCCGCGCCACGGCCTCACGGAACTCGACGACATCCTGCTGGAAGTGATCCGGCCACGGGTCGAGGAAGGCCTGAAGTTCATGCTGGTACTGACCAAGGCCGACAAGCTCAATCGCAGCGAGCAGGCCAAGGCGCTGTCGATTGCGCGACTGCAAGCCGGCGGCGGTGAGGTGAAACTGTTTTCAGCCCTGAAAAAGCAGGGCGTGGAAGAAGCAGCCCTGCTGCTTTGGCAGTGGACCCACCCAGCCCCGGAGACGACTTGACGATCGAAACCTTCCAGCAAGCGCTGCCGCACGGCATTACCCTGAGTTGCCGCGCCACGGGCAAACCCGGCCGGCCGGTGCTGATGTTCCTGCACGGCTTTCCGGAAGCGGCGTTCGCCTGGGATGCGCTGCTGACCCATTTCGCGCGGCCCGAACACGGCGGCTATCGCTGCATCGCGCCGAACCTGCGCGGGTACGAGCATTCCAGCACGCCCGTTGACGTGAAAGCCTATCGCGCCAAGGCATTGGTGCAGGACGTCGCCGCCCTGATCGAAATCATCGGCGCGCCGCTGGAGTGCCTGGTGGCGCACGACTGGGGCGGCGCGATCGCCTGGAACCTGGCCAACCAGCTGCCGCAGCTGACCAAGCGGCTGGCGATCATCAACTCCCCGCATCCAGGCACCTTCCTGCGCGAGCTCAAAAGCAACCCGAAGCAGCAGGCGGCCAGCGCCTACATGAACTTCCTGGTCCGGCCGGACGCCGAGCGCTTGCTGGCCGAGCGCGACTTTGCGCGGATGTGGCCGTTCTTCACCAATGGCGGAACCGGCGGGTCGTGGCTGACCGAGGCGACGAAGGACCAGTACCGAGCGGTCTGGAGCGGCCCGGCGGGCGCCGCCGCCGCCGCCGGTGCAGGTCTGGTGGGCGGCTGCAATTTTTATCGCGCGTCACCGCTACGCCCGCCGCGCCCGGAAAATGCTGGTGCGGCAGCGATCGAACTGCCGAGGGAGATGCTGACGGTGGAAGTGCCGACGCTCGTCCTGTGGGGCATGGACGACGTCGCCCTGCGGCCGGAGCTGGTCGACGGCCTGGAGCAATACATTCCGCGCCTCACGCTGGAGAAGGTCGAGGGAGCCAGCCACTGGATCGTCCACGAGCGGCCCGAATTTGTCGCCGCGCGGCTGGCGAACTTTCTCCACGCTCAGTAAACGTCCGGCAGGCCGGGTGGGCGGGTCTTGAAACGCCTGTGGACCCAGTAGTACTGGTCAGGCATCGTGTCGATGTACTCCTGCAGCCGCCGGTTCATCAACGCCGTGTCGACCTCGATGTCGGCCGTGGGGAAATCCTGCCACGCTGGCAGCACTGTCACGTCGTAGCCTTGCGGCGTCATTCGCGCGATCACCGGAACCACCTTGGCGCGCCCCAGCCGGGCGAAGCGGGACAGGGACGGCACGGTGGCCGCGGGGACACCATAGAACGGCACGAAGATCGATTCCTCGGGACCGAAATTCATGTCTGGCAACAGGTACAGCGGCGAGCCGCCACGCAGGGAGGAAACGATGGCCTTGACGCCGTCTGCACGCCCGAACGGCCGAGCGGTCTCGAAGCGCTGCCGGCCGCGCAGCATCCAGGCGTCCACCACCTTGTCGGCCTGGTCGGTGTAGATGCCGGTGAAATGCCGCGGCAGTTGCTGCGTCACCGCGGTCCAGCCCGCGTCCATGCCGACGAAGTGCGGCGCAAACATGACGATCGGCGTGTTGCCGTCGAATTCGGACAGCGCGCCGGCGAGGTTTAGCCGGCGCCGCACCACCCCGGTCCGGGCGTGCCAGAGCCAGCTGCGATCCAGCCAGGCCTGCGCGAAGCGGATGAAAACGCGCGGCACCAGCGCCGCCCGCTGATGCGCGCTCCACTGCGGAAAGCACTGGTCCAGATTGGCTCGCACCACGCGCCGGCGCGACGGGACGACCGCATAGAGGACCCAGCCGAACAGCCAGCCGAACGCGCGCAGCCACGCCAGCGGCAATGGCGCCAGCACGCGCATCAGCAAGACCCCGAGGTGGCTGGGCATCAGCGCGCCACCCCGGGCGGCTTGTAACGCGCATAGCCCCACAAATACTGGGCCGGACATTCCCGGATCAGCGCTTCCATCAACGCGTTGACCTGCGCCGCGGCTCTCGCCGGATCGGTCGGCAGCGTCGCGGGCGCCGGGCGCAGGTGGATCCGGTAGCCGCGACCCCATGCCAGGCGCTCGCCCCAGGCCAGCAGCACGACAGCCCCGGTTTGCTGCGCCAGCCTGGCCGGCAGCGTCATCGTGTAGGCGGCACGGCCGAAAAACGGCACCCAGGTGCCGAGCCCTGCGGGTGGCACCTGGTCCGGGAGCAGTCCGACGGCTTCGCCGGCCTTCAGCGCCTTGAGCATCTGCTTGACCCCTGCCAGCGTCGTCGGCACGGTCGCCAGCCGCGGTCGTCCGCGCGAGGTATCGACCAACTCTTGCAGCCACGCCTTGCGGGCCGGTCGGTAGAGCACCGTGATCTTGCCGTAGCTTGCCGCATAGCCCTGCGCCGTCACCTCGAAGCAGCCCAGGTGCGGGGTGAGGAAGACCACGCCCCGGCCGGCAGCGCGGGCCTGGTCGATCAGTCCGGCGCCATCCCACTCGATCGGCGCCGGACGGCCGAACCAGAGCCGCGGGAGCTCGGCGACCAGCGCTCCCGCCGCCGCCACGGCCGCACGGACGGCACCGAATCCAAGGCCGGCCTGGGCCGCGTTGGCGAGGAACCGGCGCCGGTAGGTCGGCGACCCCAGGAACGCGATCCAGCCCAGTGCGGCGCCCAACAGGTGCAGCAGCGGCAGGGGCAACACGGCCAGCAGGCGGAATAGGGTTTTCAAAGGGTTTAAAGTCAGGGCGTCGCCGAGTTATGAACTACTTGCAGGGCGACGTTAAAAGAGTTCTGCTAAAGCGTTCGCCCCAAGCTCCGGCACAAGGCAACGCGCCTTGCAACGTAACAACGGAGTTTATTCAAATGGCGAACGACTTTCTCTTCACGTCCGAATCGGTGTCAGAGGGCCATCCCGACAAGGTAGCCGACCAGATCTCGGACGCGATCCTCGATGCGATCTTCAAGCAGGACCCGCGCAGCCGGGTGGCGGCGGAAACGCTGACCAACACCGGTCTGGTGGTGCTGGCCGGCGAAATCACGACCAATGCGCACGTCGACTACATCCAGGTCGCGCGCGACACCATCAAGCGCATCGGCTACGACAACACCGAGTACGGCATCGACTACAAGGGTTGCGCGGTGCTGGTCGCGTACGACAAGCAGTCGAACGACATCGCCCAAGGCGTGAACCACGCCAGCGACGACCACCTGAACACCGGCGCCGGCGACCAGGGCCTGATGTTCGGCTATGCCTGCGACGAGACGCCCGAGCTGATGCCCGCGCCGATCCACTACGCCCACCGGCTGGTGGAGCGGCAGGCGCAGCTGCGCAAGGACGGCCGGCTGCCGTTCCTGCGCCCGGATGCCAAGAGTCAGGTGACCATGCGCTACGTCGACGGCAAGCCGCACAGCATCGACACCGTCGTGCTGTCCACCCAGCACAGCCCCGAACAGAGCGACGGCCACAAGATGAAGGCGTCGTTCACCGAGGCGGTCATCGAGGAAATCATCAAGCCGGTGCTGCCCAAGGAATGGCTGAAGGAAACGCGCTACCTGATCAACCCGACCGGCCGCTTCGTCATCGGCGGCCCGCAGGGCGATTGCGGCCTGACCGGCCGCAAGATCATCGTCGACACCTACGGCGGCGCCTGCCCGCATGGTGGCGGCGCCTTCTCGGGCAAGGACCCCAGCAAAGTGGATCGCTCGGCCGCTTACGCCGCCCGCTACGTCGCGAAGAACATCGTCGCCGCCGGCATTGCGCGCCAATGCCAGATCCAGGTGGCTTACGCCATCGGTGTGGCCAAGCCGATGAACATCACCGTATACACCGAAGGCACGGGCGTCATCAGCGATGAGAAAATCGCCGCCCTGATCCACGAACACTTCGACCTGCGGCCCAAGGGCATCATCCAGATGCTGGACCTGCTGCGCCCGATTTACGAGAAGACCGCTGCCTACGGCCACTTCGGCCGCGAGGAGCCGGAATTCACCTGGGAACGGACCGACAGGGCCCAGTCGCTGCGCGCCGCCGCGGGCCTGAAGTAAGCCAAATTGTCATGCCGGGCGCGACCCGGCATCCAGACCCGTCACTGGATGACGTTCTGTTGCCGCTCCACCTCGTTGCGCTTCATTGCGACGTAGGTCGGACGGTCCATCTCGCGCAGCTGCCGCGGGTAGCGCTCGGTGGCGTCGAACCAGCCCTGGATCCGCCGCTCGACCTGCTGATTGGGCGGTGCGCTGAGTGAGTCGAGGTACGAATCGATCGCCAGGTAGTAGCGCATCGCATTGCGCTCGACTGCGCCGCGCACGCCACCCATGTAGATCGGCTGGCCGTCTGCACCGTTCCCGGTGACGCTGAAACCGACCTTGTCGGCGCCGACGGTGGCCAGGTACGCCTGCATGGCCACCTTGCCGGCGAATCCGTAGCCATACGAATAGCTCAGGTGCATGAAGGTACGCTTGTCGTCCAGCGGTACGGCAGACACCGTGATTTGGTAATCACGGGTTCCGATGGGGCCTTCCTTGGCCGCCAGCTTGCTCTCGAAATACTCGGGCGTCGCCGCCACGTTGCGGTACGCGAATTGCAGCTTGTACGCATCCTCCACCGGCTGGTCGAACTTGCGGCCGATCCGCACCATCAGGTTGGTGCCCGTGGCTTCGTTCATGGCGTGGCAGTACTTGGTGTTGACCGGCAGGATCAGGATGTCGCACCAGTTCTCTGGGTTTTTCAGTTCGTTGCTGAGGGCGCTGAAAGAATGGTCCAGCACGGCGTAGACGTCGCCCTTGAGGTTGTCGCCGGCCTGGGCCGAGTCGATCACCATGGGGCGCTGGAAGCTGTTGTGGCTGAGCCGCTCTCGCAGCTCGCGGTGCCTCGCCCGCAGTCCGGCGACGTCGTCGGCAAGCACCTGCAGCGAAGCGAGCCCGATGGCGGCCGCAGCCCCGATGCGCGTCAGTCGCGTCAGAAATCGCTGGGTCATGGGTGAATCCTTGGTTTGTCCAATTGTTGCGGCGGCAGCGTTCGGCTGGCCCGCAAGTCTTCTTCCAGCACTTCCACAACGTCGAGCTGAATGCCTCCGGTGAACATCGAATGCGGCTTGATCGAATACAGACACCGCCCTCGCGCCCCGAGTTCCAGGCACATCCTCGGTTTCGGATCACTGACCTTTTCCCAAGCCCGGATCAAGCGTGACCGCACCAAATTGTCGCCGCATTGCAGCGACCGCAGCCGACGGTGGTTGTGCTCCAGGTTAACGGCCTCCAGGTACGCGGCCGACGCCTTGTCGCGCGCCTGGAAATTGGCGGCCAGATCGAACACGATCGTCAGCACGGAGCCGTCTTGGATAAGGGACATGTGGTGCCCGACCAGCCGCCCGCCGGGCTCTCCGTCCCTGTATTCCAGGTGCAGCTGAGTAGCGGTCTTGCGCAGCGACTGTTTCATGGATGTTGACTTCGGTCGGAGGGTGCACCACCCGATGCGAACAGCCTGTAGGACAAGCCAGCGAACCCCTGTGGGCGGCGCCGTGCGACCGGCCTGCTCATGGTGGGAGCCTTCCTACAAGCAGTGTCCCGGTTTGGCTGACGGCAGCGGCTGGGGCAGAGCACAAGATAACAACGCAAGACACCGCAAGCAAGCGGTACTCGCGTGAAATCGTCCAACTGAAATTTGACCAAGGAGCACCTCATGGCTGCTGAAGAACGAGATCTGAACCGCGACCCGATCACCGACGAACCCGGCGCCCATCCGGTCGGCACCGGCATTGGAGCGACTGGCGGCGCGGTCGCCGGCGCAGCCGTAGGTGCCTTCGGCGGCCCGATCGGTGTCGCCGTCGGCGGCGTGGTCGGAGCCGTGGTCGGCGGGCTGGCCGGCAAGGCTGCCGGCGAAGCGGTGAACCCGACCGCCGAAGAAGCCTACTGGCGCGACAACTATTCGAACGAGTCCTACTACGAGCAGGGCCGCGCCTTCGACGAATATGCGCCGGCCTATCGCCTTGGCGTCACCGGCCGCACCCGGTATGACGACTGGAACACGGCAGAGCCTGCGCTACGCTCCGAATGGGAATCGGCCCGTGGCGGGTCCAGCCTGTCGTGGCCGCAGGCGCAACAAGCCAGCCGCGCCGCGTGGAACCGCGTCGACAGCAAGGCCCGCACCGGGCACTCCGCGGCCATTGTCGGCACGGCCCAGAGCGCAGCCAACATCTCGGGTGACACCGACGACGTGATCGACGCCTTGCAGGATCTCGCGGAGTGCTGCCGGGACGGCGAGTACGGGTTTCGCGCCTGCGCCGAGCAGGCCAAGCGCCAGGACCTCAAGTCCACCTTTTTGCAGCGGGCCGACGACTGCCGAAGCGCCGCGCAAGAGCTGAACGACCAGATCCGCAGCCTCGGCGGGACGGCCGAAAACCACGGCAGCACGGCTGGCGCGCTGCACCGCGGCTGGGTCGCCGTCAAGGCCACGTTCAGCACCTACGACGACAAGGCGGTGTTGGAG
>JACMQP010000433.1 GCA_014376915.1 Ramlibacter sp. | reverse complement strand
ATTCGCCGGGCTCGCCAGCTATCCCGGCGCGGCGCTGGGCGCGGTGCTGGTGGGCCTGCTGGAGTCATTCAGCTCCTTCTGGGCCAGCGCCTTCAAGGAGGTGATCGTGTTCACCTTCATCCTGCCGGTGCTGCTGTGGCGATCCTTGCGTGACCCGCATCGTGAAGAAGAATGATGACGATGCGTAAATTCCTCCTGCCCGCGGTCCTGCTTCTGCTGTTCGCGCTGCCGCTGCTGCCCATCCCCGAGTTCTGGATCACCCAGCTCAACTACATCGGCATGTTCGCGCTGGTCGGTCTGGGCCTGGTGCTGCTGACCGGCGTCGGCGGACTGACGTCTTTCGGCCAGGCGGCCTTTGTCGGCATCGGTGCCTACAGCACGGCGCTGATCTGCACGCGCTATGGCCTGTCGCCGTGGCTCGGTTTGGGGCTCGGCCTGGTCGTCACCTTGGTCGTCGCGTTGCTGCTCGCGCTGCTGACCCTGCGGATGTCCGGTCACTACCTGCCGCTGGCCACGATTGCTTGGGCCTTGAGCCTGAACTTCACGATGGCGAATATGGAGTTCCTGGGCAAGTACGACGGCCTGCTGGGCGTGCCACCATTGAGCTTGTTCGGCTGGAGCTTGCAGGATGGTCGGGCGATTTATTACCTGATCTGGGGCATCGCGCTGCTGGCCGCTTTGGGCGTGCGCAACCTGCTCGATTCGCGCCCCGGCCGCGCGATCCGCGCGCTGAACGGCGGCGTCACGATGGCCGAGGCGATGGGCGTCTCGACCTTCCGCTACAAGGTCGTCATCTTCGTGCTGGCGGCGCTGCTGGCGTCCGTCTCCGGATGGCTGTTCGCGCATGTGCAGCGCACGGTCAACCCGAGCCCCTTCGGCCTGCGCATGGGCATCGAGTACCTGTTCATGGTGGTGGTCGGCGGCGTCGGCACCGTGTGGGGCGCGTTCATCGGCGCCGGCGTGTTCAAGGTGATCGAGGACCAGCTGAAGGAGCTGCTGCCGATGTTGCTGGGCAGCAATGGCAACTTCGAAATCATCGTGCTGGGTGTCGTGCTGGTGCTGATCATCAAATACGCGCCGAAAGGCTTGTGGCCCTATGCCGTCAGCGCCTGCGCGCGCTGGTTCCCGGCGTCAGCGCGCCAGCGGGACTGGGCCGATGCCGCGGCCTTGCCGTCGCGCGACAAGCCGCCGCGCGGCGCGCCACTGCTGGCGGTGGACAAACTGCGCAAGACCTTCGGCGGCTTGGTCGCCGTCAACGATGTGTCTTTCGAGATCCGCGCCGGTGACATCGTCGGCCTGATCGGTCCGAACGGCGCGGGCAAATCGACCACCTTCAACCTGATCACCGGCGTGCTGTCCTTGACCAGCGGGGCGGTGACATTCCGCGGCCAGCCGGTCAGCGGTTTGCCTTCGCGGCAGATCGCCCGGCGTGGCGTGTCGCGCACCTTTCAACACGTGAAGATGATGGCCGACATGACGGTGCTGGAAAACGTGGCGCTGGGCGGCTATCTGCGCAGTTCCAGCGGCACGGCGAAGGCGATGCTTCGCCTGGACCGCGCCGAGGAAAAGCAGTTGTTCGCCGAGGCCGAGAAGCAGCTGCAACGCATCGGCATGGCCGGGCAGATGAACGAGCTGGCGGGCAACCTGGCGCTCGGCCCGCAGCGGCTGATGGAGATCGCCCGCGCGCTGTGCACCGACCCGGCCCTGCTGCTGCTGGATGAGCCCGCCGCCGGTCTGCGCCACAAGGAAAAGCAGGCGCTGGCCGATGTGCTGCGCCAGCTGAAGACCGAGGGATTGAGCATCCTGCTGGTCGAGCACGACATGGAGTTCGTCATGGGCCTGACCGACCGCATCGTCGTGATGGAGTTCGGCACCCAATTGATCGAGGGCACGCCGGATGAGATCCAGGCCAGCCCGATTGTTCGCGCCGCCTACCTCGGCACGGAGCACT
>JACMQP010000432.1 GCA_014376915.1 Ramlibacter sp. | reverse complement strand
GCAAAACGGCGGGCCGTGCCGGCCACCACCACCTGCTGATCGACCAGCCGCTCCCGCTCGACTTCAAGAAGCCGCTGCCCTTCACCAGCCAGTACATCCACTTCGGCAAGGGGCAGATGGAGGCGCTGGTGGACCTCAAGCCCGGCACCTACACGCTAAACCTGCTGCTGGCCGACCAGGGCCACATTCCGTACTTTGTCTTCAGCAAGCCGGTGCAGGTCACGATCACGGCGCAGGACAAGCAGCTCACGCCGGCAGGCGTGCTTGGCCCGAAGCGGCTGGAAATCCTCGGGCTGGCGGACCAGCAAGCAGTGAAGGGACCGTTCCGCGTGCAGTTCCACGCCAGTGGCTACAACATCGCCCACCTCGATGCCAAGGTGGCCGAGAGCGGGCACTTCCGGCTGACGCTGGAGCGTGGCGGCAAGAAGGACGTGCTCGAGTTCCGCCAGGGCCAGACAGAGGTCTGGTTGAACCCCCCGCGCGGCGACTATGTGCTGCGGCTGGAACTGGTGGACAACCTCGGCGACCAGCAAATGGCCGCTGCGCCGCCGCTGCGCATCAACGTCGCCTCCAGCGCCGCTCCCTGAGGCAGTGGCAGGGAAGCCACGTCAGGTGAGCCGCTCCCGGTGCCGCTCGATCTGCTGGCGCACCTGGGCCGGCGCAGTGCCGCCCAAGATGTTGCGCGCGTTGAGCGAACCGCGCAGGCTCAGCACGTCGTACACGTCTTTCCCGATGTCCGGATTGAACTGCTGCAGCACCGCCAGCGGTAGTTCAGACAGGTCGACCTGGTGCGAGATCGCCGCCTTCACCGCGTGCGCCACCGTTTCGTGCGCGTCGCGGAACGGCAGGCCCTTCTTGACCAGGTAATCGGCGAGGTCGGTGGCCGTCGCATAGCCCCTGAGCGCCGCCTTCTCCATCGCCTCGGGCTTCACGGTGATGCCGCCGATCATCTCCGCGAAGATCCGCAGCGTGTCCTTGAGCGTGTCGACCGTGTCGAACAGCGGCTCCTTGTCTTCCTGGTTGTCCTTGTTGTAGGCCAGCGGCTGGCCCTTCATCAGCGTGAGCAGGCCCATCAGGTGGCCGACCACCCGGCCGGTCTTGCCCCGCGCCAGTTCCGGCACGTCCGGATTTTTCTTCTGCGGCATGATCGAAGAGCCGGTGCAGAAACCATCGGCGATGTCGATAAAGCCGAAGCTCTGGCTCATCCAGAGCACCAGTTCTTCAGACAGCCGGCTGATGTGGATCATCGCCAGCGACGCGGCCGCGGTGAACTCGATCGCGAAGTCGCGGTCGCTCACCGCGTCGAGCGAGTTCTGGCAGACGCAGGCCTGGCCTTTGTCGTCCACCATCGCCAGCGTCCTCGCCACCAGTTCGCGGTCCAGCGGATAGCTGGTGCCGGCCAGTGCCGCCGCTCCCAGGGGCAGCCGGTTGACGCGCTTCCTCACATCCTGCAGCCGCTCGGCGTCGCGGCTGAACATCTCCACATACGCCAGCATGTGGTGGCCGAAGCTCACCGGTTGCGCCACCTGCAGGTGGGTGAAGCCGGGAAGGATCACCTCGACGTTCCTTTCGGCGATGGCAACCAGCGCCCGTTGCAGGTCGGCAAGCAGGGCGGAGATCAGGTCGATCTCGCCGCGCAGCCACAGGCGCACGTCGGTGGCGACCTGGTCGTTGCGGCTGCGACCGGTATGCAGGCGCTTGCCGGCGTCCCCGGCCAGTTGCGTGAGGCGGGCCTCGATGTTCAGGTGTACGTCCTCGAGATCGAGCTTCCATTCGAACGCGCCGGCTTCGATCTCCTGGCGGATCTGGTCCATGCCTTTTCCGATCGCGGCGTGATCGGCCTTCGAAATGATGCCTTGCGCGGCCAGCATGCCGGCGTGGGCCAGCGAGCCCTCGATGTCGGCCTGCCACAGGCGTTTGTCGAAGAAAACGCTCGCGGTGTAGCGCTTGACCAACTCATTCATCGGCTCCGAGAACAGAGCGGACCACGCTTGGGACTTTTTATCGAGTTGGCTGAAGGTCATGGGGCAATAATCGGGATCTGACCCCAATTGAGATGAAAGACTCGCAAATTTTATCGGCCTTCATGGAGGAACCGGTCGTGAAGCCGAAGCCGAAGGCGGAGCGCGTGCTGGTGTTCGACGCCTGCCATGTCGGGGTCATCATGCGCGCGGTCCTCTTCGTCGAGGCGACGATGATGACCGGAGCGATGTACGCGGCCGTCGGCTTCATGGACTGGCTGCTGCGGGTGTCGGTGCTGACCGGCGCGGCGCTGCCCGCCACCCTTGCCTGGCTGATCGTGGCGTGCAGTCTGAAGGGGCGGCTGGAGCGCCTGCTGCCGCCGTTCCAGGTCGGCTTCGGCGTCATGCTGGGCGCCGCCGCCGGGATCTATGGTTGCGCCTTGCTGCGGATGACGGGCGTGACGGCCGCGCCACCCTGGCTGGCGTCCGCGCTGACCGGCGCGATGTTGTCGGCGCTGCTGGTGGCGGCGCTGATCCTGCGCGCCAAAGGCACCACCCCCGCGGCCACCACTGCGCGGCTGTCGGAACTGCAGGCCCGGATCCGGCCGCACTTCCTGTTCAACACCCTCAATAGCGCGATCGCCCTGGTGCGCGAGGACCCTGCCAGGGCCGAAACCCTGCTCGAGGACCTGAGCGACCTGTTCCGCCACGCGCTCATCGACCAGGGCGAATCGGTGACGCTTTCTGAGGAAGTGGCGCTGGCGCGGCGTTACCTCGGGATCGAGCAGGTACGCTTCGGCGAGCGGCTGCGGGTCGAATGGGCGATCGATCCGCACGCGGGCGACGCCAAGGTGCCGCCCCTGCTGCTCCAGCCGCTGGTGGAGAATGCGGTCAAGCACGGCGTCGAACCCAGTGCCAGCGGAGCCCAGGTGCGAATCAGCTCCCAGCGGCGCGGGGACGTGGTGGTCATCAAGGTCACCAACACGGTGCCCAGCGGCCAGGGTCGGCGCGGGCACGGGGTGGCGCAGGACAACGTCCGCGACCGGCTGCGGCTGCTGCACGACGTGCAGGGCCAGTTCCAGACGGCGCTGGTGGACGGCGTCTACCAGGTTCGGATCGAGGTTCCGGCATGACAGGTTCGCCACGGAGTTCACTATGACATTGCAGGTGCTGGTGGTCGACGACGAACCCTTGGCCCGGTCCCGGCTGCGCACGCTGCTGAACGACTGCACCGCGCCGGCGGCCAACGTGCGCGGCGAGGCGGCCAACGCCACCCAGGCGATGGAGATGCTGCGCCGTCAGCTGTTCGACGCCGTGCTGCTGGACATCCGCATGCCGGGCGCCGACGGCCTGGCGCTCGCCCAGGCGCTGCGAATGCTGGACCAGCCGCCGGCCGTGATCTTCGTCACGGCCCATGCGGAGCACGCGGTCGAGGCGTTCGAACTCGAGGCCGCCGATTACCTCACCAAGCCGGTGCGGCTGGAACGGCTGCAGGTGGCGTTGCAAAAGGTCGAGCGCTCGGCGCTCGTGGTCCGTGGCAGCCAGCCGGAAGCGCCAGTTGAGATGCTCGTGATCCAGGACCGCGGCCGCACCGAGCGGGTGCCGCTGCCGGACGTGCTGTATTTCAAGGCCGAACTCAAATACGTCACCGTCCGCACCGCCGGGCGCAGCTATATTCTGGATGCGTCGCTCAGCGACCTCGAGGACAAGTACGCGGCGCAGTTCATGCGGGTTCACCGCAACGCGCTGGTGGCCCGCGACGCAGTCCGGGCGCTGGAAAAACATGACGATCCCGTCGAAGGCGAAGTCTGGGCCGTGCGGCTGAACGGCATCGAAGAACTGCTCGCGGTGTCGCGCCGGCAGCTCACGGCGGTGCGCGAGGCACTGGCAGGCTGACTTTTGACGCTTGCAGGACACGATTGCACGATGGACATACCGAACGACGACGACCAGAAGGAGCTTGCGACGCCGTCGCCGGCCGCGACCGACGAGCCGACCCGGGTGCTGTTGCACATGCCGGTGAGCGTGCGCAGCGCGACGCTGATCGTGCTGGCGGCGATCGCCGTGCTGGCCACGCTGCGCTGGGCCAGCGCCTTCTTCATTCCGGTGATGGTGGGTTTCATGTTCAGCTATGCGCTGTCGCCGGTTGTCGATGCGCTGCAGCGCTGGCGCATTCCGCGCGCCATCAGCGCCGGGGTGCTGATC
>JACMQP010000431.1 GCA_014376915.1 Ramlibacter sp. | reverse complement strand
CCTGGTTCAGCGCCGCGCGCACGGCCTTGCCACGCGCCAGGCTGGCACCCTGGGCGCCGCCCCGGGCGATCAATTCGTCGCCCAATGCGGCGATGCTCGCGGCACCGGGCTCCACGTTCTCGCTGCCCCGGCCCAGCGCCTCGCGGATCGATGCAAAGAACTTCACCGTCACCTTCATTGCAGCAGCTCCGCCAGCGGAAGGAAGCGCACGGCATCGCCGCGGGCGATGGCGTGGCCGGGCGGGTTGTCGACCAGACCGTCGGCCCAGCTGGCCGAGGTCAGCACGCCGGAGCTCTGGTTGGGGAACAGATCGAGCCCGCCGTCGGCATTGCGCCGCACCCGCAGGAACTCGCGCCGCTTGTCACCGCGCCAGTCGAAGTGCGCCGTCATCAGCACGCCGGTCGCAGCCAGCTGCGTCGCGCCCTGCAGCTTGAGCACGAACGGCCGCACCAGCAGCACGAAGGTGACGAAGCTGGACACCGGGTTGCCCGGCAGGCCGATGAAATGGGCGTTGTCGACCTTGCCATAGGCAAAGGGCTTGCCCGGCTTCATTGCGATTTGCCAGAAGTCGAGGCGGCCCAGCGTCTCGACCGCCGGCTTGATGTGATCCTCCTCGCCGACCGATACGCCGCCACTGGTGAGAATCAGGTCGTGGTCCTGCGAGGCGCTGCGCAAGGCGTCGATCGTCGCGTCGCGGCGGTCCGGCACCACGCCCAGGTCGGTCAGCTCGCAGCCCAGGCGCAACAGCAGCGCGCGCAGGAAATAGCGGTTGGAGTTGTAGATGGTGCCGGGCTTCATCTGCTCGGGCGGCACGGCGCCCGGCATCACCAGTTCGTCGCCGGTCGAAAACAGCGCCACGCGCGGACGACGCGCGACTTGCAGCCGGTCCAGGCCGATGTTCGCCGCCAGGCCGATGTCCGCCGGGCCGAGCCGCTGCCCGCGCGACAGCACGGTGGCGCCGCGCGTCACGTCCTCGCCGGCGCGACGGACCCACTGGCCCGGCGCCGGCACGCGGTTGATGCGGACGATCTGCTCGCCTGCCGGTTCGGTGTCTTCCTGCATCACGATAGCGTCGGCGCCGGGCGGCACTTGCGCACCGGTGAAGATGCGGGCCGCGCTGCCCGGCACCAGCGGCCCGGGCTGGGCGCCGGCGGCAATGCGCTGGCTGACCGGCAGCACGACGCCACCTTTTTCGAATGCTTCGGCGACCTCGCCACTGCGCACCGCATAACCGTCCATCGAACTGTTGTCCTGCGGCGGCACCTGCAGTGCCGACACGCAGTCCTGCGCCAGCACGCGGCCGTCGGCCTCGAAAGTGGACACCGTCTCGCTGCCGGCGAGCGGCTGGGAGTGCGCGAGCAGGTCGGCCAGCGCATCGTCCAGCGGCGTGAGCACAGGTCTCGTCATATGTACATCCCCGGGTCGTAGTCGAACCGGTGGCCATTGTCGGCCAGCCAGTGGGCGACGGCGTCTGGGTCGTTCAAATCCAGCACCGGACGCAGGGTGGGCACCGGCATCGCCTGGGGCGAATCGGTCGCGATCGCCACGATGAAATCGTCGTCCGGGTAGCGCGCCGGTTTGCCGGAGGCAGCCCGCCAGACCTCGATCTTGGGCAGGTT
>JACMQP010000430.1 GCA_014376915.1 Ramlibacter sp. | reverse complement strand
GTCCGCAAACGGTTCCATCAAGTTCCGCTGGGCTTCATAGATCTGGTAGAGCATTGGATTGGCCTGGAGTTGCTGCAGTGCAATATATCATCTGGGGCCGCGCTGGCGGAGGGAGCATCCCCTAGGTTCGGGGAACCCCGCCGCAGCGGCCCGGGTCGCATTATGGTGATCAAAAATAACGGATCAGCATGCGGCCCAGGAACTGATTGACGGTCGCCAGTCGGCTCGCGGCCGGAGCGGAGATGACTGAAATCTCCTCGGCAGCGGGCCTCCCCAACCTCAAAGACCAGAAGCCCGGCCCATGCCTGCCAGTGCTGTTCGTCGGCCATGGCAGCCCGATGAACGCGGTGCAGGACAACGAGTACCAGCGCAGCCGGGAGAGTCTCGGGCGCGACTTCGGCTCCCGCCTGCCGCAGCCCCAGCTGATTCTGTGCATCTCGGCCCGGTCGCGCAGCTGGCCCATCCGGGCGATGACCACGACCTGGCCTCCCGTCATGCCGCGGCGTTCGGCGGTCTGGGGCTGAGCCGGGTCATAGCGCCCGCCAGACCAGGCTGGTGCCGGTGAGCAGCAGCACGCCATTGAGCACCTGCAGGAAGCGCTTGCGATCCAGCCGCAGGGTGATGCGGTGTCCGATGTACAGGCCCAGCGCCATCGCCGGCAGCAATGCCAGCACGAGCAACAGCAGTTTCCACTCGAAATAGGTGCCGGCCACCGCGAACAGCAGCACGCGGATGGTGGAGCTGACGGTGAGCACGGCGGTCTGGGTGGCGCGGATCTGCTGCGGGTCGTCGAGTCGCCGCACCAGGTACATCGAATAAACCCAGCCGCCGGCGCCGAACAGCGCACTCAATACGCCGCCGGCGCCGCCGAACCACCAGGCCCAGCCCGGTGCCAGCGGCGGCTGCGGCGCCTTGGGCCGCAGGCCATTGAGGGCGTAGAGCACCACGAAGACGCCGAGCGCCAGCATCAGCGTGCGGACCGGGACCGAGAACAGCAGCCAGGCGCCGATTGCGCTGCCGATCACCATGGGTGGGACCAGCCGCAGCACTTCCTTGCGCACCACGTGGGCGCCAAGCCGGAAGCCGTTCGTCCAGGAGGCCACGAAATCAGTCAGCGCCAGCGCCGGCACCACAGTGGAGAGCGGCAACACGTGGGCCAGCACCGGCGCCGATACCAGCGTGGTCCCGAAGCCGACCATGCCGAACACCACATAGGCGACCACCAGCGTCGGTTCGGCGACCAGCAGGACGAGCAGGTCAGGCAAGTGCGGCGAGCCTGATCAAACGGCCCGCTTCAAAGCACCTTGGCGATGGAAGCGCAGACGTAATCGATGTTCTTGCTGTTCAGCGCTGCCACGCACATGCGGCCGGTATCGGTGCCGTAGACGCCGAACTCGTTGCGGAGGCGGACCATCTGGTCCCGGGTGAGGCCCGAGTAGCTGAACATGCCGATCTGCTCCGTGATGAAGCCCATGTCTTCCTTCACGCCGGCTCCCTTGAGCTTTTCGACCAGCGCGGTGCGCATCTGCTTGATGCGCAGCCGCATGTCGCCCAGCTCCTTTTCCCACAACGCCCGCAGTTCGGGCGTGTTCAGGACCATGGCCACCACGGTGCCGCCGTGGATCGGCGGGTTGCTGTAGTTGGTGCGAATGACGATCTTCAGCTGAGACAGCACCCGGCCGGCTTCTTCCTGGTCCTTGCACACGACTGACAGCGCGCCGACGCGCTCCCCGTACAGGCTGAAGCTCTTGGAGAACGAGGTGGAGACGAAGAAGTTCTGGCCCGAGGCGACCAACTTGCCGACCACCGCGCCGTCTTCGGCGATGCCATAGCCGAAGCCCTGGTAGGCCATGTCAAGGAAGGGCGTCAGCTTGCGGGCCTTGACGGCCGCGATCACCTGGTCCCACTGTTCCGGCGTGATGTCGTAGCCGGTCGGGTTGTGGCAGCAGGCGTGCAGTACAACGACGGTGCCCTCGGGCGCTGCGTTCAGCGCGCCGAGCATGCCGTCGAAATCGATGCCGCGTTTGGCGGCGTTGTAGTACGGGTAGGTTTCGACCGTGAAGCCGGCCTGGCTGAACAGCGCACGGTGGTTCTCCCAGCTCGGGTCGCTGATCATGACCTTGGCGGCGGGGTCGATGCGCTTGAGGAAGTCGGCGCCGACCTTCAGGCCGCCGGTGCCACCCAGGGCCTGCACTGTAGCGACCCGGCCGCTCTTGACGGGCTCGCTTTCGGCCCCAAATACCAAAGTCCTCACGGCGCTGTCATAGGCGGCGATGCCGTCGATCGGCAGGTAGCCGCGAGCCTTGGGATGCTCCATCATCTGCCGTTCGGCTTCCTGCACGCATTGCAGCAGCGGCAGCTTGCCGTCGTCGTCGTAGTAGACCCCCACCCCAAGGTTGACCTTGTGGGGATTGGCATCGGCGTTGAATTGCTCGTTGAGGCCCAGGATCGGGTCGCGCGGGGCCATTTCGACGGCGGTGAACAAAGACATGGTTTCTTTCCAGGGTGGGTCGCGAGCGAAGAGTCCGGCACTGTTGTACTCTGTCCGGTTGCCCCAATTTTAACTGTCCTTCCGTCATCCTCCCAGCCTATGTCCGACCTGTCCGAAGTCATCGAAGAAGAGAAACCAGGCGAGTTCATCAGCTTCCCGGATTCCCCGTTCGAGCTGTTCCTGCCGTATCAGCCGGCCGGCGACCAGCCAGCGGCGATCGAGAAGCTGGTCGAGGGCGTGCGCGATGGCGAGGTGTTCCAGACCCTGCTGGGCGTCACCGGCTCGGGCAAGACCTTCACCATGGCCAACGTGATCGCCCGGCTGGGGCGGCCGGCGATCGTGTTCGCGCCGAACAAGACGCTCGCGGCCCAGCTGTACAGCGAGTTCAGGGAGTTCTTCCCCAAGAATGCCGTCGAATATTTCGTTAGCTATTACGACTACTACCAGCCGGAGGCGTACGTCCCGCAGCGTGACCTGTTCATCGAGAAGGACAGCTCGATCAACGAGCACATCGAGCAGATGCGGCTGTCGGCCACCAAGAGCGTGCTGGAGCGGCGCGACACCATCATCGTGGCCACGGTGAGCGCGATCTACGGCATCGGTGCTCCCGAGGACTACACCCAGATGCGGTTCATCACCCGCGTCGGCGACAAGATCGGCCAGCGCGACATCATCGGCCGGCTGATCCGCATGCAGTACAGCCGCAACGAGCAGGACTTCTCGCGCGGCACGTTCCGGGTGCGCGGCGACACCATCGACATCTTCCCGGCGGAACACAGCGAGCTGGCGATCCGCGTCGAGCTGTTCGACGACGAGATCGAGTCGCTGCAGCTGTTCGACCCGCTGACCGGCCGGGTGCGGCAGAAAGTGCCGCGCTTCACGGTCTATCCCTCCAGCCATTACGTGACGCCGCGCGAAAAGGTGGTCTCGGCCGTGGAGAGCATCAAGATCGAACTCACCGGGCGCGTGAAGGAGTTCGTCTCGCAGGGCAAGCTGGTGGAGGCGCAGCGGATCGAGCAGCGCACCCGGTTCGACCTTGAGATGCTCAGCGAGATCGGCCACTGCAAGGGCATCGAGAATTACACCCGCCACCTTTCCGGGGCGCCGCCGGGCGCGCCGCCGTCGACGCTGACGGACTACATGCCCAAGGACGCGCTGATGTTCCTGGACGAGAGCCATCAGATGATCGGCCAGCTCGGCGCCATGTACAGCGGCGACCGTTCGCGCAAGACCACGCTGGTGGACTACGGCTTCCGGCTGCCGTCGGCGTTGGACAATCGGCCGCTGAAGTTCGAGGAGTTCGAAACCCGGATGCGGCAGGTGATCTTCGTTTCCGCTACGCCGGCTGCCTACGAGAAGGAACACGCGGGCCAGGTGGTCGAGCAGCTGGTGCGGCCGACCGGCCTGATCGACCCCGAGGTCGAGGTCCGGCCGGCGACCCACCAGGTCGACGACGTTCTGCAGGAAATTCGAATCCGCACCGAAAAGAACGAGCGGGTGCTGATCACCACGCTGACCAAGCGGATGTCTGAGCAGCTGACCGACTACCTCGCCGACAACGGGGTCAAGGTGCGCTACCTGCACAGCGACATCGACACGGTGGAACGAGTGGAGATCCTGCGCGACCTGCGGCTGGGGACGTTCGACGTGCTGGTCGGCATCAACCTGCTGCGCGAGGGCCTGGACATTCCCGAGGTGTCGCTGGTCGCCATCCTGGACGCCGACAAGGAAGGGTTCCTTCGGGCCGAGCGCTCGTTGATCCAGACCATCGGCCGGGCGGCCCGCAACGTCAACGGCCGGGCCATCCTCTATGCCGACCGGATGACCGAGTCGATGAAGAAGGCGATCGGCGAGACCGAGCGCCGGCGCGAAAAGCAGATCGCCCACAACCTGCTGCACGGCATTACGCCGCGCAGCATCCAGAAGAAGGTGCGCGACCTCATCGACGGCGTCTACAGCGAAAAAGCCAGCAAGGAGATGGCGAAGCAGGACCTGCAACGGGCGCTGACGCAGGACATGTCCGAGAAGGACGTGGCGCGCGAAATCAAGCGGCTGGAAAAGCAGATGCTGGAGCACGCCCGCAATCTGGAATTCGAGAAGGCGGCGCGGGTGCGCGACCAGCTTTCAATCCTCAAGGAGCAAGCTTTCGGGGCCGTGGTTCACGACAGTGTCGTGGTTCCAATCCAGGCCGGAAACAAAGCCTGAAGACCGCGTGCCGGCATTTGTGACTGATCAGTCTAGTTACTTGACAGAATTGTTGGGTCTTGTGCTATACTTGACTCAAATAGTCAACATCCAGTCGGAACAATAAATAGTCGGTCCGGGAAGAGGCCGAAGGGGTCTGGCGCAAGTCGGGCGCGGGCGGAGACGGTGCCTTCGGCAGTTGTTGCCAGAGGTTGGTTTATGCGAAGCCGAGCATTAAGGAGCTTTCGATGCGTCTCACAACCAAAGGCCGCTTTGCGGTCACTGCCATGATCGATCTGGCCCTGCGCCAGAACAATGGTCCGGTCACGCTGGCGGCGATCAGCCAGCGCCAGCAGATTTCGCTGTCCTACCTTGAACAGTTGTTCGGCAAGTTGCGCCGGCACGAGCTGGTGGAGTCGACCCGCGGCCCAGGCGGCGGATACACGCTCGGCCGCAAGGCGGCGGAAATCACCGTGGCCGACATCATCGTCTCGGTGGACGAGCCGATCGATGCCACCCAGTGCGCGGGCAAGGAGAACTGCGGCGACGAGGGCGGCCGCTGCATGACCCACGAGCTGTGGGCGGCACTGAACCAGAGGATGGTCGAGTTCCTCGACTCCGTCACGCTGCAGAAGCTGGTCGACGATCAGCTGGCCAAGGGCATCCAGATCGAGGACAAGCCGGCCATCAAGCGGGCAATTTCCGCCCAGCCGGCCGTCAAACCGATCCGGATCAACGCGCCGAACTCGGTATTCGCCCTTGGCAACTCGTTTGCCAAGTCGTGATGCTGCAATTCATTTCGTACCAGTCCTGAAAACGTTAAGAGCCAGCCATGGACATGACCCCGCATTTCCCGATTTACCTTGATTACAGCTCCACCACGCCGGTCGACCCGCGCGTTGTGGACGCGATGATTCCCTGGTTGCGCGAGCACTTCGGCAACCCCGCGTCACGCAGCCACGCCTGGGGCTGGGAAGCGGAAGCGGCGGTCGAAAAGGCTCGCGGCGAAGTGGCGGACCTGGTTGGTGCGGACCCGCGCGAGATCGTGTGGACCTCGGGCGCGACCGAGTCGATCAACCTCGCATTGAAAGGCGCCGCACATTTTTACCAGACGCGCGGCAAGCATCTCATTACGGTGAAAACCGAGCACAAGGCGGTGCTGGACACGATGCGCGAGCTGGAGCGGCAGGGCTTCGAGGTGACCTACCTCGACGTGCAGGAAGACGGCATCCTGGATCTGGAAGCGCTGAAAGCGTCGATCCGGCCGGACACGATCCTGATCAGCGTCATGCTGGTCAACAACGAGATCGGCGTCATCCAGGACATCCCGGCCATCGGCGCGATGTGCCGCGAGAAGGGCATCGTCTTTCACGTGGATGCGGCGCAGGCGACGGGCAAGGTGGAGATCGATCTCAAGTCTCTGCCGGTCGACCTGATGAGCCTGGCTTCGCACAAGACCTACGGCCCCAAGGGCATCGGCGCCCTGTACGTGCGCCGCAAGCCGCGCGTCCGGCTGGAGGCGCAGATGCACGGCGGCGGCCACGAGCGCGGCATGCGGTCGGGAACTTTGCCGACGCATCAGATCGTCGGCATGGGCGAGGCTTTCCGTATCGCCAGGGTGGAGATGGAGCAGGACAATGCCAAGGCTCTCGCGCTGCACCGGCGCCTGCTGGACGGACTGAAGGACGTTGAGCAGGTATTCCTCAACGGCCACGCCGAGAAGCGCGTGCCGCACAACCTGAACATGAGCTTCAACTTCGTCGAAGGCGAGTCGCTGATCATGGGCATCAAAGGCCTGGCGGTGTCGTCCGGCTCGGCCTGCACCTCGGCCTCCCTGGAGCCGAGCTACGTCCTGCGCGCCCTGGGCCGCAGCGATGAACTGGCTCACAGCAGCCTGCGCATGACCGTCGGCCGCTTCAGCACCGAAGAAGAAATTGACTACGCCATCGCCACCATCCGGCAGAACGTCGCCAAGCTGCGCGATTTGAGCCCGCTGTGGGAGATGTACCAGGACGGGATCGACATCAGTTCGATCCAGTGGACCGCACATTGAATTTAAAGAGGTATCGCCATGGCCTATTCTGAAAAAGTCGTTGATCACTACGAGAACCCCCGCAACGTCGGCTCCTTCGACAAGGGCGACGAGAGCGTCGGCACCGGCATGGTCGGTGCGCCGGCCTGCGGTGACGTGATGAAGCTGCAGATCAAGGTCAACCCACACACTGGGGTGATCGAAGACGCGCGCTTCAAGACCTACGGTTGCGGCTCTGCGATCGCTTCCAGCTCGCTGGTGACCGAATGGGTCAAGGGCAAGACACTGGACCAGGCGGCCGCGCTGAAGAACAGCCAGATCGCCGAGGAACTGGCGCTGCCACCGGTCAAGATCCACTGCTCGATCCTGGCCGAAGATGCCATCAAGGCGGCCGTGGAAGACTACAAAAAAAAGCACACGCACTGAAATGACCTGCATGTTCACTTCGTTCCGTGCCTCCCGAGGCGGCCCAGGCTGGCCTTGCGGCGGCGCGTCTGCGGGAGCTTGATCTGCAATGGCAATTTCCCTGACAGAAGCGGCAGCGCGCCACGTCACCCGCTATCTCGGCAAGCGCGGCAAGGGCGTTGGCGTGCGGTTGGGCGTGAAGACAACGGGGTGCTCGGGCCTGGCGTACAAGCTCGAATACGTGGATGAAGTGGCGCCCGAGGACATCGTGTTCGAGGACCACGGCGTGAAGGTGCTGATCGACCCGAAAAGCCTGGCCTACATCGATGGCACGCAGCTCGATTTCGTGCGCGAAGGGCTCAACGAGGGCTTCAAGTTCAACAACCCGAACGAGCGCGACCGGTGCGGCTGCGGCGAGAGTTTCCGCGTCTGACCCTGGCGCGACCCGGCCAACCGCCTCCACTCCCGTGCGGGCGGTTTTTCATTTTCTGCGGACATGAAACCCACACTCCAATCGAGCGATTTCGACCTGTTCGGCTTGCCCGAGCGGTTCGCGCAGGACAGCGCCGCGGTCGAAGCGCGCTGGAAGGAGTTGCAGCGCGAAGTGCACCCCGACAAATTCGCGGCACAGGGGCCGTCGGCCCAGCGCGTGGCCATGCAATGGTCGGTGCGCGTGAACGAGGCCCACAAGCGGCTACGCGACCCGCTCAAGCGCGCGGCCTACCTGTGCGAGCTGCGTGGTGCGCCGATCAACGCTGAGAGCAATACGGCCATGCCGGCGGAATTCCTGATGGAGCAGATGGCGTGGCGCGAGGCGCTGGAGGAAGCGCAGGCCGGGGCCGATCTGGAGACGGTTTCCACGGAATTGGCGAAGGCCCGCGCCGACACGGTGGGCCGGATCGGGCGGCTGCTGGATGACGCAGGCGACCCCGCTGCCGCGGCGCAGCAGGTGCGGGCGCTGATGTTCATCGAGCGCTTTGCCCATGACGTCGAAGAGCGCTTCGATCAACTGGGACAATAGGGCTCTTATCCATGGCACTTCTTCAAATTTCAGAGCCCGGTCAGTCGCCCGACCCGCACCAGCGCCGCATCGCGGTCGGCATCGACCTGGGAACCACCCATTCGCTGGTCGCCGCGGTGCGCAACGGCATTGCCGAATGCCTGCCGGACGCGCAAGGCCGCGCCATCCTGCCGTCGGTCGTGCGTTACCTCGAGAACAACGGCCGGCAGATCGGCTACGAAGCCCAGGCGGCGCAGGCGCAGGACCCGCTCAACACGATCGCGTCGGTCAAGCGCTTCATGGGCCGCGGGCTGGGGGACATCGTCAACCGCGACAAGCTGCCATTCGAGTTCGTCGAATCCGGCGGCGCGGATGCGCAGCCCTCGGGCATGGTGAGCTTGCGCACCCGCGCGGGCGAGAAGTCGCCGGTGGAGATCAGCGCCGAGATCCTGGCCACGTTGCGCTTCCGGGCCGAGGACACCTTCAACGAGGACCTGCACGGCGCCGTCATCACCGTGCCGGCCTATTTCGACGAGGCGCAGCGCCAGGCGACCAAGGACGCGGCGCAGCTGGCGGGCATCAATGTGCTGCGGCTGATCAACGAGCCGACCGCCGCTGCCATCGCCTACGGTCTCGACAACGGCAGCGAGGGCATCTACGCGGTGTACGACCTGGGTGGCGGCACCTTCGACATCTCGATCCTGCGCCTGACCCGCGGCGTGTTCGAGGTGATCGCGACCGGTGGCGACTCGGCCCTGGGTGGCGACGACTACGACCGCGTGCTGGCCCAGTGGATGCTGGAGCGCGCCGGCCTCGAAGCGAAATCGCCGGGCGACAAGGCCGCGATCAAGATGGCCGCACGGGCCGCCAAGGAAGCACTGTCGGCTGCCGAGAGCATCACCGTGCCGGTGCGGCTGGAACACGCCGCCACCGATCTGACGTTGCAGCGTAGCGACTTCGAGAGGCTGACGGCCGATCTCACCGCCCGGACCATGACGGCGGTCCGCAAGGCGCTGCGCGACGCGAAGCTGGCCAGGGACGAAGTGCAGGGCGTGGTGATGGTGGGCGGCTCGACCCGCATGCCGCAGATCCAGCGCGCCGTCGGTGAGTTCTTCGCCAGCGCTCCGCTGAACAACCTCAACCCAGACGAAGTGGTGGCGCTCGGCGCCGCGATCCAGGCGAACCAGCTGGCCGGAAACGATCCAGGCGGAGATCTGCTGCTGCTGGACGTCATCCCGTTGTCGCTGGGCATCGAGACCATGGGCGGTCTGGTCGAGCGCATCGTACCGCGCAACGAAACCATTCCGACCGCCAAGGCGCAGGATTTCACGACCTACAAAGACGGCCAGACCGCGCTGGCGCTACACGTGGTGCAGGGCGAGCGCGACCTGGTCAAGGACTGCCGCAGCCTGGCCCGCTTCGAGCTGCGCGGCATCCCGCCGATGGCGGCCGGCGCGG
>JACMQP010000429.1 GCA_014376915.1 Ramlibacter sp. | reverse complement strand
GCGCTGGTGAGCGGGGTGTGGGCGGCGCCGCTCGCGCCGGCGAAGAAGGCCCCGGCGCCCATGGCCCAGCCCATGGCGGTCGCCGCCCCGGGCCCGGTGTGCGACACGCTGCTGCACCGCCTGCCCAACGTCAGCAGAGCCCTGTGCCTGGCGGCCGGTTTGCAGGCCGGCGCCGGCCGTTCGGTCCAGGGTGTGCCGCTGTATTGGCGCGACATCGAGCCCGAGGGGGCGAAGCTGCGGGTGCTGGTGATGGGCGGCATCCACGGCGACGAGCTGTCGTCTGGGTCGCTGGCGCTGCACTGGATCGCCATGGCACAGCAGCCCACGCAGATGCCGCAGCCGGTGCACTGGCGCTTCATTCCCGTGCTCAATCCGGACGGCGTGATGGCGCAGCCCCCGCGCCGGGTCAACGCCAATGGCGTGGACCTCAACCGCAACTTCCCGACCCCGAACTGGGAACGCGACGCCGCTGTCTACTGGGAGCAACGCACCCGCAAGGACCCTCGCCGCTGGCCTGGTCGCCGGCCCCTGTCCGAGCCCGAGACCCGCTATCTGCACGACCAGATGCAAAGTTTCAAGCCGCACCTCATCGTGGCGATCCACGCTCCTTATGGCGTGCTGGACTTCGATGGCCCCACGGTGCCGCCGTCCAAGCTCGGCCGGTTGTACCTGGATCAGGTCGGCATCTTCCCGGGCTCGCTCGGCAACTATGGCGGCGTGCACAAGGGCGTGCCGGTGGTGACGATCGAGCTGCCAAACGCGATGCGCACGCCGCTGGACGCCGAGATGCGCCAGATGTGGCTGGACCTGCTGCGCTGGATGAGCGAAAAAGCCGTCGGCGGCCTGGGCACCGGCCGCTGAGGCCGCGCGGGGCGCTGCAAGGCCCGGCAAAATCCGCGAGACTCTGACCATGAACACTGCCACAACGAACGACAACACGCTTCCCGCCGGCATCGCCCTCCGGTTCGGCAGCGGCCACGCCGTCAAGCGCATCGAGGACGAAGGCCTGCTCAAAGGCGCGGGCCAGTTCACCGACGACCTGGCGCCGGCCGGCCAGCTGCACGCCTGCTTTGTGCGCTCGCCCTATCCGCACGCGAAGATCGTCGCCATCGACACCACGGCCGCCAGAGCGATGCCCGGCGTGCTGGGCGTTTACACCGGAGCCGAGCTGGTGGCGGCTGGCGTGAAGCCGATTCCGGGCAGCAAGGACTTCAAGCGGGCCGGCGGCGTCCCGGGCGCGACGCCGGCGCGGCGTCCGCTGGCGCACGAGCGGGTCCGCTTTGTCGGCGAGCCGGTGGCGCTGGTCGCGGCCGAAACGATGCAGCAGGCGCGCGATGCGGCCGAAGCGGTGACCGTGGATTACGAGGAGCTGCCCGCCGTCGTCGACGTCAACCGGGCGCTGGGCGGACAGGTCGCCGTGCTGTGCGACGAGGCGCCCGACAACATCGCCGCCGAGATGCGGCACGGCAAGGAAGGCCCGACAGCCGAGGCTTTCGCAGGCGCGGCGCACGTCGTTTCGCTGTCGGTGGTCAACCAGCGCGTCGTCGCATTGACGCTCGAGCCGCGCTCGGTGTTGGCCTGGATCGCCGACGACGGCCGGCTCACGATCCGCATGAGTTCGCAGATGCCGTCGGGCGTCAAGAACGCATTGTGCAACGACATCCTGGGACTGGCTCCGGATCGGGTGCGCGTCACCGTCGGCGATGTCGGCGGCGGCTTCGGCATGAAGACCGGCATCTATCCGGAGGACGCGGCGGTGGCCTGGTGCGCGCTGCAACTCAAGCGGCCGGTCAAATGGGTCGCCGACCGCAGCGAGGAATTCCTGGCCACCAGCCACGGCCGTGACGTCCAGACCCACGCCGAACTCGCGCTGGCGGCCGACGGAAAAATCCTGGCCCTGCGCCTGCGCGGCCTTGCCAACGTCGGCGCCTACGCCACCGGCACCGGTCTCGCCATCCAGCTGCTCATTGGCCCATGGGTGCAGACCAGCGTCTACGACATCCCGCTGATCGACTTCCACCTCAAGGGCGTGCTGACCAACACCGCGCCCACCGGCGCCTACCGCGGCGCGGGTCGGCCCGAAGCGATCTTCATCATTGAACGGCTGATGGACGAGGCGGCGCGCCAGACCGGCATCGACCGCATCACGCTGCGCCGGCGCAACTTTATCCGCCCCGAGCAGATGCCCTACACCAACCCGATGGGACAGACCTATGACGTCGGCTGCTTCGAGCACGTGATGGACCAGGGCCTGGCGCTGGCGGACTGGGACGGTTTCGCGGCCCGGGCGGCGCAAAGCCAGTCACGCGGCCTGGTGCGGGGCCTGGGCATCGCCACCTTTCTCGAGTGGACCGGCGGCAATGCCTTGCAGGAGCGTGTGACCGTGGCCGTGCGCGGCGACGGCATCATCGAAGTGTTCTCCGCCGTCAACGCGATGGGGCAGGGCATCGCGACGACGCTCGCGCAGCTGATGGTGGACGTGTTCGACGTGCCCCTGGAAAAAGTGCAGGTGGTGCTCGGCGACACCGACCGCGGCGACGGCTTCGGCAGCGCCGGGTCGCGCTCCCTCTTCACCGGCGGCTCGGCGCTCACTGTCGGCGCCGGCAAGGTGATGGACCAGGCGCGCCAGCTGGCGGCGGGTGAACTGGAAGCCGCGGCCGACGATCTCGCCTATGCAGCCGGGCGCTTCTTCGTGCGCGGCACTGACCTGGGCATCGGCCTGTTCGCGCTGGCAGGCATGCAGCCCGAGGGCCGGATCTACGTCGAGAGCACCTCGTCGGTGTCGGGGCCGAGCTGGCCCAACGGCTGCCACGTCAGCGAGGTGGAGCTTGATCCGGCGACCGGCGAAATCCAGGTGGTCGCGTACAGCAGCGTCAACGACATCGGCCGGGTGGTGAACCCGATGATCGTGCGCGGCCAGCTCGATGGCGGTGCCGTGCAGGGCATCGGACAGGCGCTGTGCGAACAGATGGCGTACGACTCCGAGACCGGCCAGCCGATCACCGGCAGCCTGATGGATTACAGCGCGCCGCGCGCCGACATCGTCGCCTGCGATTTCGTCACCGAGATGGACCAGACGACGCCCTGCAGGAACAATCCGCTGGGCGTGAAGGGCGTGGGCGAACTCGGCACGATCGGCGCTGCGCCGAGCGTCGTGAACGCTGTGGCCGACGCGCTGGCGCGGGCCGGGCGCGCGGACCGCGCGCCACAGTTGCAAATGCCTCTGACGCCAGGCAAGGTGTGGGCAGCCTTGCAGTAGGCCGCTGCCCGCTGCGCGAGATCAAAAGCTCTCGCTCTGGCCCAGCAGGGTCTGGCGCAGGGCGTCGCCCTTTTCCGCGCTGTATTCGCCTTCGGCCCGGGCCAGCACCTGGCCGTCGCGCCCGATCACCAGCACCCACGCGTGGTCGGAGTTGGACAGGCCGGCCGCGCGGATGAAGGCCTCGCGGTTGGTGAACACCGGCACCAGCCGGGCCTGGTCGACCGGCGAGCTGTGGCGCGCGAGGATGCCGGTTTCGATGTCGCTGCGGGCGCTCTCGCTGCCGGGGTCGTCCAGTATCGGCATCTTCAGCCAGGCGATCGAATCGTTCTCGCGCAGCCGCATGCCTTTGATCCAGCTTTCGATCTCGCCGCGGTGCCCGCGCTGAAAGGCCACCAGCGCCAGCGTGCGCCTCGCGGGCAGTCCCTGTGGCAGCGAGATCGGCTGCTGGTTCAAGCGTTTTGCGTTGAGCGCCGGCAGCCGGCCCATCACGGTCGATTCGTTGGGAGCGGCGAACGCCAGCAGCAGGGCGGCGGTGACCGCGCCGAGCCAGACAAGAACTTGCAGCCAGATGGTTTTCATGGACCGCCTCCGCGCTTCGCAAACCCACAAGCAAAAATGTGCAGAACAAGTGTTTCACGCGCTGCGCGATCGCATCGGACAGCGCTTGTAAAGTAGCTCGCTCAGATGTTGTCAGACGTAACTCGCCTAAAATCAGGTAATGAGCACAGTCGTTGGCACCAAGCCATCTTTCAAAGAGCAGATGCTCCAGGCGCGCGAAGAAGCGATCGTCCAGTCCGTCAACCGCCTGCTGTCGGAAAAGGGCTTCGACGCGATGACGGTGGACGAGGTGGCCGCATCCGTCGGCATCGCCAAAGCCAGCCTTTACAAACATTTCCCCAGCAAGGAAGACCTGGCCGCCGCGGCGATGGTGCGTGTGATGCGCAGCGCCCGCGAATTCCTGGCGTCGATTGCGCCGGCGCTGCCGCCGCTTGAAAAACTCAAGGCGGTGGTGCGCTGGACGCTGCAGGTGCAGTTGGCCGGCGAGATGCCATCGCTCCCCAGCCAGAACTCCCGCCTGCGCGCTGCCTTGACCGCCAGCAAGGAATACGTCGACTCGCTGTTGGACATCAGCGACACGCTGGGCGGCTGGATCGAGGCGGCGCAGGCCGCGGGCGCGATCAATCCGCGACTGCCGCCGATCGCGGTGCTGTACACAATGTATGCGCGCGGCTGCGACCCGGTGCTGGAATTCCTGCGCGGCGGTGGCCAGCACAGCGACGATGAAATCGTCGAGCTCGTGCTCGGCACCTGCTTTGACGGCCTGAACAGCCGCTGAGCCTTCAGCGGGCCGGCGCAGGCACGGTCAGCAGCCACTGCGGCCGGAATCCCTGTTGCTCGCCCTTGGCGGCGTAACCCAGGGTGTTCGCCACCACGCGGCAGCCGCCTTCGACATAGTCCTGCTGGCAATGCAGGTGGCCGTGGATCCACAGCTGCGCCTGCGGCAACAGGTCGTCCAGCGCGTTGCAGAAACCGGCGGTGCCCGGCGTCAGGCCGTAGCGCGGGTCGGCGCTGCGCAGGCTGGGCGCGAAGTGCGTCACCACCACCGTGCTGCCGTCGAACGGCTGGGCCAGTGCCCGCCGCAGCCACTGGTGGCAGAGCAAGCCCTGCTCGCGCCAGCCCTCGGCCAGGAACGGCGCTCCGGCCCGGGTCGCACCGGTCTTCTGCAGGTAAAAGTTGGCGGCGCGGAAGGCTTTGGCCCGCGCCCTCAGCACCTTTGTGAGGTCGCCGTCGGGTGGCGCCAGCGCGTCGAAGTCGGTCCACAACGTGGTGCCGATGAAGCGCACGCCATCGAGCACCAGCGTTTCCCGTTCCAGCCAGGTGATGCCCAGCCGCTCGCAGGTCTGCCGCAGGCGCATGTGGGTGGCATCGAAATCCAGGTTGTCGTATTCATGGTTGCCGGGCACGAACAGCACCGGCACCGGCCAGCCGTTGGCGGGCGAGAACCGGCCCAGGCCGAAGTCGTTGTCCGCCAGCAGCGAGCCTTTCTGGTAGGAGCCGACATCGCCGGCCAGCACCAGCAGGTCGGCGTCCGGCGCCGGCTGCAGTTGCAAGTGCGGATGGACTTCGAGGTGCAGGTCGGAAATCAGCTGGAGCTTCACCCTGCCGATTCTGACCGCTCAGAGCTTGACGCCGGCGGCCTTCACCGTGGGAGCGAGCTGGTTGACCTGCTCCTTGACGAAGGCGGCGAAGGCCGGCGGGCTGACTGGCGACGGACTGATCCCGAGCTCCGCCATCTTCTGCCTGACCCCGGCCAACGCCAGGATCTCGTTGCAGGCGGTGTTCAGGCGCGCCACCACATCGGGCGACATCTTCGGTGGGCCCGACAGGCCGAAGAAGTTGTCCAGCACCAGCTTTCGATGGCCGGCTTCGACCACGCTCGGCACGTCGGGCACCAGCGGCGAGCGATTGGCGGAGGTGACGGCCAGCGGCACCAGCTGGCCGCTCCTGAAGTAAGGCACGAAGGCGGTGAGCACGTCGATGCCGACCGGCACCACGCCCGCGATCAGATCGGTGGTCATCGGCGCACCGCCCCGGTACGGCACGTGGACCATGTTGAGCCCCAGCGTGTTCTTCATCAACTCGCCGTAGATGTGGCCGATCGAGGCCGGGCCGCCGGAGCCGAAGTCCAGCCGCCCCTGCTTCTTACCCATCGCTTCCAGATCGGCCAGGGTCTTCAGGCCGGTCTTCGGATTGGCCATCACCACGCAGGGCGCGTTGCCGATCAGCGCGATGTGAGTGAAGCCTTCCACCGGGTCGTACGGTTGCTTTTCAAGCGCGAACGGCCCGATCGAGATCGGCGTGGAGTTGCTCAGCATCAGGGTGTAGCCGTCCGGCGCGGCCTGCGTTACCAGCAGCCCGCCGACGCTGCCGCCGGCGCCGGGCCGGTTGTCCACCACCACCGGCTGGCCCAGCTTCTGCGACAACTGCTCCGCCATCACGCGGGCCACGATGTCGCTGGCGCCGCCGGCGGGGAAGGTGACGATGATGCGGATCGGTTTGTCGGGCCAGGCGGCGCGGGCCGGCAGCGCCATCGCGGCGGCGCCGGCGGCAAGCAACTTGAGGGCAGTGCGGCGGGGGTTGGGCAGGGATGTCATGGGGCTCCTCGATTGGATGGCAGCAGCCGGACCGGCTGGCTCAGCTTATTGCAAGCGCCGTGCCACCGCCACCTGTCCTACCCGCCGGGCGCCCCGAATGCTTCATGCGACGCTGTCACCACCGCCAGCCGCAGCCAGCCGTGGTCGCTGCGCTGGGCCTGACGGCGGTGCCAGAGCGAATCGACGTGCACCGGCGGCACCTCGATCGGCAAGTCCCGCAGCGTCAGGTCGCTGGCCATGCCGGTCACCTTGACGAAGTGTCGCGGCAGGACCGTGAGCAGGTCCGACGCGGAGACCACCCGGCCCGCGGTGAAGAACTGGTTCACCGTCAGCACCACCCGGCGCTCCTTGCCGCGCGAGGCCAGCGCCTCGTCGACATAGCCGAACGGCCGCCCGGAAAAGCTCACCAGCAGGTGCCTCGCTTTGCAGTACCGGTCCAGCGTCAGCGCGCCGCGGCTGAGCGGATGGCCATTGCGCATGACGCAGACGTACTCGCCCGTGTACAGGCGCTGGTGTGCGAAAGCCGCCATCCCGCCGGACTGGGCCTGGGCGGTCAGGTCGGCCAGCACCGCCGGAAAGAAGCCGACCGCCAGATCGATCTGGCCGTCGTCCAGCAGCTTGCGAGGGTCGCGGGTGAGCAGCGGCAGCACCCGCATCGACACGCCCGGCGCGTCGCGCTCGATGATCTTGACCAGCCCCGGCATCAGCGAGGCGGCGGTCGCGTCGGCCATCGCCAGCACGAAGGTGTGGCGGGCTTCGGCGGCGGTGAAGTCACCGGGCGCGAACGACGATTCCAGCTGCCGCAACGCGTCCGCGACCGCCGGCCACAGCGACAGCGCGCGCGGCGTCGGCTCCACGCCGTAGCCCGAGCGGCTCACCAGCTGGTCGCCGACGGCCTGCCGTAAACGGGCCAGCGCGTTGCTCACCGCCGGCTGGGTCATCGACAGGTTGCGGGCGGCGCGGGTCAGGTTCCGCTCGGACATGACCTGATCGAAGACCCGCAGCAGGTTCAGGTCGAGCGTCTGGAAATTCGGGTATTTCATACGATTTGTGAATGATAGTCATCACGAATCTAAAGTATACATATATCAGTGTAAACCCTAGTATTGGGCCTGCGCAAGGCAATTCCGTCCTTCGCGTACGAGAGGAACACCCGATGACCAGTTTTGTCCAAGTTGCGCACCCCGCCGAACACCCGGGCGTTGTCCGCGCCGGCCGCGCCGCCGACTCGATCAAGGGCGCCGCCAAGTACGTCGTCAGCGCCCGCGGTGCCGCGAGCATGCTGTTGGCCGCCATGGTCTCCGCCCTGCTGGTGGTGGCCAACCAGGTGATCGACACCTGGTCCGAAGGCCACCTGATGCTGGCGTGGATCGCGATGTGGACGGTGGCTTTCGCCACGCTGGCCTTGTCAGCCGGCCCGGTCCGGTCGGCCGTCCGCGCCGTCCGCCTGCAGCTGCGGCAGTGGGCTGTTGCCCGCCATGCGGCAGAACAGGACGCCCGGCTCTGGAGCCTGGCGCTGACCGACGCCCGCGTGATGGCCGACATCAGCCGCGCCATGAGTGCCGACGCCGTCGCTGCCACCAGGCGCTACGACTGAACGGAAGCTGGAGCCGTCATGCCGCTCGCTCGACCCCGGCTGTTGCCGCACCTGCTGCGGCTGCTGCCCAAGTGGTTGCTCGCGATGCTCGACGGCTGGTCGTGGCGGGTTGCGCGGACGCGCGCCAAGCAGCGCAGCCGCCGTGCCCGCTGAAATGAGAAGCCCCTTTCGTGGGGCTTTTTTGCTACTGCGATTCCAGTGCGTGGCGCGGCAGGCAGATGGTGAAGACGCATCCCGTGCCGGGCACGTCCTGTACGCTGAGGGTGCCTGAATCGGCCTCGATGCTTTGCCGGGCAATCGACAGTCCGAGGCCCAGGCCGGACTTGTCGTCGCTCACCCGTTTGAACGGGGTGAATATCTTCTCTGCACTGCCCGGTGGCAAGCCGCCGCAGTGGTCAGAGACTTCGATCATCACATGCTCCCCGAACGCGACGGCGTTCAACGTGATCTCCGTGTGCGGTTGCGTGAATTTGAACGCGTTCTGCATCAAGTTTGCGAGTGCGGCGAGCAGCAGCCCCCGGTGTCCGTAAATCGCCAGGCCGGGATCCACCACCGGCACTGCCAGCCGGCAGCCTGTCGCGCTGGCGTCGAGCTGGGCTGCGCTTTGTGCGTCCTCGATGAACTCCGCGAGCGAGAACATGCGCCGGTCGACCGAAATTCCGCTCCGGACTTCGTCGACGGACCGGTTGATGAGGCGGTCCAGTGCGGATAGGCTGCGCTTCAGGACGGCGCCGGTGGCACCACGCAACGTCATGTTGCCCAGCTCCATCGCGCTGACGGCGAGCGTTGCCGTCCCGAGCGCGTTGCGCAGCTCATGGATCAGGAAGCCAACCCGCGCGGCTGCATCGTGCTGCCGCCGCGAGTCGATCGTCGCGTCGCGCTCGGCGCTGAATTCGGTGACCGCATCGGCAATGGCGTTGTCGAGGCAGCGGTTCAACGTCCGGAACTCGTCGATCGCAAACGGCGCATCGCGCTCGAACGCCAGGTCGGTAATCGCCTGGCAGAGGTCGCCGTAGTCGTGGACCACCTGGTCGACCGAAAACCCGAGCGCCATCAGCTGCTTGCCGTGAGCGGCCGCGCTCAACCCTAATTCAGACAGGGCGAGTGAGTCGCCGCCCGAAGGCCCTGAGATCCTGATACTTTCAGCGCGCTGCTCGTTCTCCTCCGCTTCCAGCGTCCGCGTCAGCTGGTCCAGGAACAATGGAACGCCATTGGCGAGTTGCTGCACCGTCGCTGCCCGGTGTGGCCGCTGCGCTACCTTGACCTTGCAGCGCTCGATGAGTTCAGCCCGGTTGTTGCTAAGGAATCTATGCATCATCGCGAGCCCCCAAAACAGCCGACAGTATCGAACCGGGGAAAGTGTGGCTGTGCGGTAATGCGCACTTTTGCGGTTGGCCCTGTCCTACGGCAAATCGCTCCTGCTCCGACACGGCGCAGTGCGGCGAGCATCAAAGGTGATGCAGGGCCGGGCGGTCCGGCCCACCTACAAAGACCAACAGCAATGCCTCAATCGACCAAAGACGTCGACGGCGGCAAGACCAGCCCGACCAGGAAGATCCATTCGAAAGGACAGGCAACCGAAGCTGCCGCGAAGAAAAGCGATGACCGCTCGACCAATTCGCCGACCGGCTCCCACAAGCACGGCGAAAAGAAGACGACGCCCTGATGCGCGGGCCGGGGCACCGCGCCCCGGCGGCTGCCAACCTCAAGCGGCCAGCTTCTGCTCGATGCGCGCCTTGGTGTCAGTGAGCTCGTGTGGCAGGTGGTAGGCCAGCTGCCTGAACAGCTCGCTGTGCAGTTCCATTTCCTTGCGCCAGTCCGCCTTGTCGGTGCTGGTGACTGCCTGGAACTGCTCGGGCGTGAATGGCAGGCCGTTCCAGCTCACTTCTTCATAAGCAGGGCCGACACCGAACACGTGCTCGGTGCCCTGCACCTTGCCTTCGATGCGGTCGATCATCCACTTGAGCACGCGCATGTTCTCGCCGTAGCCGGGCCAGGCGAACTTGCCGTCGGCGCCCTTGCGGAACCAGTTCGTGGTGAAGATCTTCGGCAGCGTGGCGCCGGTAGCGCCGAGCTTCTCGCCCAGGTCCAGCCAGTGCTGAAAGTAGTCGGACATGTTGTAGCCGGTGAAGGGCAGCATCGCGAACGGGTCGCGCCGCACCACGCCGACCTGACCGACGATGGCGGCGGTGGTTTCGGAGCCCATGGTGGCCGCCATGTAGACGCCCTCAACCCAGTTCCGGGCCTCGGTCACCAGCGGCACGGTGGTGGAGCGGCGGCCGCCGAAGATGAAGGCGTCGATCGTCACGCCCTGCGGATCGTCCCAAGCCGGATCCAGTGCCGGGTTGTTGATGGCGGCTACGGTGAAGCGCGCGTTGGCATGAGCCGCCTTGGCGCCGCTCTGTTTGGCGATGGCCGGGGTCCAGTCCTTGCCCTGCCAGTCGATGGCGTGCGCGGGCGCCGGGCCCATGCCTTCCCACCAGACGTCACCGTCGTCGGTCAGCGCGACATTGGTAAAGATCACGTCCTTGTCGAGGCTGGCCATGCAATTGGGGTTGGTTTCGTAGTTGGTGCCGGGGGCGACGCCGAAGTAGCCCGCTTCGGGATTGATCGCGCGCAGCTTGCCGTCGGCGCCCGGCTTGATCCAGGCGATGTCGTCGCCGATGGTGGTGACCTTCCAGCCGGCCAGGCCCTTGGGCGGGATCAGCATAGCGAAGTTGGTCTTGCCGCAGGCCGACGGGAAGGCGGCGGCGACGTGGTACTTGCGGCCCTCGGGATTGGTCACGCCCAGGATCAGCATGTGCTCGGCCAGCCAGCCTGGGCTACCGGAGGGGCCCCCTGCTGCCGCGCGGCCCATGCCGGAGGCGATGCGCAGCGCGAAGCACTTCTTGCCCAGCAGCGCGTTGCCCCCGTAGCCGGAGCCGAACGACCAGATCTCGCGGGTTTCCGGATAGTGGACGATGTACTTGATCTCGTTGCAGGGCCAGGCCACGTCCTTCTGCCCCGGCTCCAGCGGCGCGCCGACAGTGTGGATGCAGGGCACGAACTCGCCGTTGACGCCCAGCACGTCGTACACCGCCTTGCCCATGCGGGTCATGATCTTCATGTTGACGGCGACGTACGCGCTGTCGGACAGCTCGATGCCGATGTGGGCGATCGGCGAACCGAGCGGCCCCATCGAGAACGGCACCACGTACATCGTGCGGCCGCGCATGCAACCGTCGAACAGCGGCTGGAGCGTGGCGCGCATTTCGGCCGGGTCGGTCCAGTTGTTGGTCGGTCCGGCGTCTTCCTTCTTCTTCGAACAGATGAAGGTCCGGTCCTCGACCCGGGCCACGTCGGATGGGTCGGAGCGGGACAGGAACGAATGCGGGCGCTTGACCGGGTCGAGCTTGATGAAAGTGCCGGCGGCCACCAGCTGCTGGGCCAGCCGGTCGTATTCCTCGTCGCTGCCGTCGCACCAGTAGACCAGGTCGGGCTTGCACAGGGCCACCATGTCGGCGACCCAGGCGATCAGCCTGGCATTCTTGACGAAGGCCGGGGCATTGAGGTTCAGCCCCTGCATCACGGGTAAATTCATGAGAAAAGCTCCTGAGGATGAAAAAACGTCTTTTCAAAGGGAGCTCGCGAGGCGGGGCCTGAGAGAGCAGCCTTTGAAAAAACGGCTTCGCGTCTCAGTCGGCGGGCGGTGTCGCGGGGTGAGCAACAGCAGGGCGTGAAGGGTGCTTCACAGGCCGCGGGTCGGCTGGATGACAATTTTATGAATGCGCGCTGTATCTTGGCCGCTAGGATGGACAAAAACAATGCAAAACTTGCATAGGGTTATGCGGCCTCCTCGTCTTTGAAAGGAATATTTCGATGCGCAGACGAAAATTCGTAAACACCGCTGTGGCTGCCTGGGCGGGAACTGCTGTGTTTTCATCGTGGAGCCAGGCCGGCCCAGCCACCATACGCGTCGCCGCAGCCAGCGACCTCACGTTCGCGCTGGCCGACGTGGCTCAGCAATACATGAAGCAAACCGGCCGTCGCGTCCAGCTCAACATGGGTTCCTCAGGCAACTTCGCCCGACAGATCGAGCAAGGGCTTCCCGTGGACCTGTTCATGTCGGCAGACGAAGACTTCGTGTTGAAGCTGGCCGCTGCCGGGCTGACGCGCGACCGGGGCGCACTGTACGCGTTGGGCCGGATAGCGCTCTTCGCCGGCAAGGCATCGCCCGTCGCGCTCGATGCGCAGTTGCTGGGAGTGCGCAACGGCTGGAGCGCCGTCAGGCACTTCGCCCTTGCCAACCCCGAGCACGCACCCTATGGCCGCGTCGCGCAGCAAGCCCTGGAGAAGCTGGGTTTGTGGGAACTGGTGAAGCCGAAACTGGTGCTGGGTGAAAACATATCCCAGGCGACGCAGTTCTTGACGACAGGGGCGGCCGAGGTTGGCATCACGGCCTATTCGCTGGCGCTGGCGCCGGAAATCGCCCAACAGGGCCGGCACCTGCTGTTGCCGGACAGCCTGCACGCTCCCCTGCGCCAGCGCATGGTGCTGCTCAAGTCCGCCGGACCCGACGCCGTGGATTTCTACAATCACCTGCAATCTTCAGCGGCGCGCGCCGTTCTGGAGCGTTACGGCTTTGTGTTCGGCTAGGCACAATCGCGGCCATGGATTGGCAAGCCTCCCGCGTTTCCCTGTTGCTCGCCGCGCTGACGGCGGTGCTGCTGCTGCCGCCGGGCATCGCGCTGGCGCGCTGGCTGGCGCTGACCCGCTGGCGCGGCAAGCCGATCGCCGAGGCGCTGCTCATGCTGCCGCTGCTGCTGCCGCCGACCGTCATCGGCTTCTACCTGCTGCTCGCGCTCGGCCAGGCTTCGCCGCTGGGGGGCTGGCTGGCCCGCCGGCTCGACCTGCGGCTGGTCTTCAGCTTCGAGGGTCTGCTGCTGGCCAGCCTGCTGGTCAACCTGCCGTTCATGGTGCAGCCGATCCAGCGCGCCTTTGCCGCGATTCCCCACAGCCTGCGCGAAGCCGCGTGGGTCTCGGGCCTGAGCGCCTGGCGTACCTTCATCAAGATCGAGTTGCCGTTGGCCTGGCCGGGACTGCTGGCCGGCGTCGCCCTCACGGCTGCGCACACCCTGGGCGAGTTCGGCGTGGTGCTGATGGTCGGCGGCAGCATCCCGGGCCAGACCCGCACCTTGAGCATCGCGATCTACGATCGGGTCCAGGCCTTCGACACCGCCAGCGCCCACGCGATGGCGCTGGCGCTGGTGCTGTGCTCGGTGCTGGCGGTGGCGCTGGTGTTCGCAGCCGACCGCAAGCGGCCGCTGCAGGACCGCTGATGGGAAAACTGGTCCTGGAGTTGAGCAACCAGCAGCCGATGCGGCTGGAGGCGGCGTTCGACTGCGCGCCTGGTGAACTGGTGGCGCTGGTCGGTCCGTCGGGCAGCGGCAAGACCAGCCTGCTGCGCGCCATCGCCGGACTGCTAAACGCCCGCACCCTGCGCGGCCGCATCGCTGTCGGCGACCATTGCTGGTTCGACAGCGGGCGGCGGATCCACCTGCCCCCCCAGGCCAGGCGGGTCGGGCTGGTGTTCCAGCACTACGCGCTATTCCCGCACCTGACGGCGCTGGAAAACGTTGCCATCGGCGCGCGGGCAGCCGGGGCCGGTCCGCGTTTCGATTCGCTGTTCGAGCGCCTGGGACTGCGCGGGCTGGAGCAGCGTCGACCGGCCCAGCTCTCCGGCGGGCAGCAGCAACGGGTGGCCCTGGCGCGCGCCCTGGCCGGCGGGCCGCAGGTGCTGCTGCTCGACGAACCGTTTTCGGCGGTCGATGCCCCGGCCCGGCAGGCGCTGTACCGTGAGCTCGCCACCTTGCGCCAGGGGCTGGCGACACCGATCGTGCTGGTGACGCACGACTTGTCCGAGGCCCGGCGGCTGGCGGACCGGGTGGTGATCCTGGACGCCGGGCACAGCCTGCAGTCTGGCACGCCCGCCCATGTGTTCGCCAGCCCGCGCAACGCCCGCGTGGCTGAGCTGATCGGCATCCAGAATCACTTCCAGGGCCTGTTCCAGAAAAACCAGCCGGGCTGGGCGCAGCTGGCGTGGGGCCGCGATGCGCAGGCGCTGGTGCAGCTGAAAGTGGTGGACAAGAACAAGATCGACGACGGCGCCGCGGTGACCTGGGTCATCGCCGGCGAGGGGGTCGAGGTGTCGGCGGATGGCGCCGCGACGGGCGCCGGAAACCGGCTGCGCTGCGAGTTGCTGGAGCTGCTGGCGCTGGGCGAAACCAGCCTGTGCACCTTGCGGCCTGAAGGAGTGGGGCAGGACCGCGTCACGCTGAACCTGCCGACCGCGCAACTGCGATTGCTGGGGCTGGCGCCGGGCGGCTGGCTTCAGCTGCGCATCGCGCCGGAGTCGGTGCACATCATGCCGCTGCGCCCCGACCTGCCGCCTCAGGCCATGTAGATGGCGATGAAGGCCAGCAGGAACATCAGCACCCCGCCGACCATGGGCAGCACGATCGGCATCGCATGCACGACGTTGTCGACCGGGTCGTGGGGCTCGGTGGATTCGTCGTGGCTGTGAGGGGGTGCGTGGTCGGACATTGCTTTTCCTGGCTGAGGCGGGTGAGTGCTCCGATTTTACCCGCCGTGCCGGTCACTTCTGTTCGTCGGCGGTGAAGCCGGCGCCGTGCAGCGCGTCCAGCACGGCGGCGATGTGGTCGCGGCCCCGGGTTTGCAGCACCAGCTCGATCTCCACGTTCTGCGCCGCAAGGGTGGTGAAGGCGCGCTGGTGGTGCACCTCGTCGATGTTGCCGCCGGCGTCGGCGACGGTGGCGGTGATCTTCGCCAACGACCCGGGCACGTCGCGCGCGCTGACCCGGATCCGCGCCAACCGGCCGGCGCGCACCATGCCGCGCTCGATAATCGCCGCCAGCAGCAACGGGTCGATGTTGCCGCCCCCCAGCACCAGGCCGACCTTTTTGCCGCGGAAGCGTTCCGGGTATTTCAGCATCGCCGCCAGGCCAGCCGCGCCCGCGCCCTCGACCACCGTCTTCTCGATCTCCAGCAGCATCACGATCGCCTGCTCGATGTCGCCCTCGTCGACCAGCAGGATGTCGTCGACCAGCCGCTCGATGATGGCCCGCGGCACCCGCCCGGGCGTGCCGACCGCGATGCCCTCGGCGATGGTGCTGGTGCCCTGCGGCAGCTGCTCGTGCATGACGGCGTTGTACATGGTGGGAAAGCGCAGCATCTGCACGCCGATCAGTTCGCTCTGCGGCTTCAGCGCCTTCGCCGCCACCGCGATGCCAGCGATCAGCCCGCCGCCGCCCACTGCCACCACCAGGATGTCGAGCTCCGGCACGGCTTCCAGCATCTCCAGGCCGACGGTGCCCTGGCCGGCCACCACAGCTTCGTCGTCGTAAGGATGGACGAACGTGAGCTGCTGCTTCTCGGCCAATGCCAGGGCATGGTTGCGGGCCTCGTCCAGCGTGTCGCCGTGCAGCACGATCTCGGCGCCGAAGCTGCGGGTGCCTTCGACCTTGACGCTGGGCGTGAAGCGCGGCATGACGATCACCGCCCGCAGGCCGAGCCGCTGCGCGTGATAGGCCACACCCTGCGCGTGGTTCCCGGCGCTCATCGCGATCACGCCGCGCTCCCGCTCCGCCGGCGTGAGCTGCACCAGCTTGTTGCAGGCGCCGCGTTCCTTGAATGAGGCCGTGAACTGCAGGTTCTCGAACTTGAGAAAGACCTGGGCGCCAGTGATCCGCGAAAGCGTCCGCGACTCGACGCAGGGCGTGGCCAGCACCTGTCCCAACAGTCGCTGCGCAGCCTGGCGGATGTCGGAGAGCGCGATCATGATGGCGGCATTGTGAACGGTAAAGCCCCTGCTAAGCCGGGCAGGCCGCACAGCGGGCGTCTTCCATGTAGCATCAAGGAGCGTTATTGTCAGCAGGCCCGTCCCCGTAGCTGGAGGCATTGATGGTCAAGCGTTCGGTCGATGTGCAGGTACTTCCCTCACCCGGGCTCAAAGACGCGCCGGTGCTGGACTTGATGTGCTCGCATTTCGTGTTGACTCTGGCCGCCAAGCAGGGCGGCAAGTTCAACGTGCGGCGCGACCTCAACGGCCTGTTGTCGCTGGCCGGCCGGCACCTGGTGTGGCCCGCCCCCGCGCTCGGCCGCCTGCGTGAATTCCTCACCCGCCGCTGCAAGGACAACGAGTTCTGGCGCGGCCACGAGCTGCTTGAAGCGTGCGAGTTTCTGGAGCGGCACGGCGTCTGGCGCGGCCCCTACGAAGAGGGCACGCTGTTCTTCTATCTCGACGAATACGCCAAGGACCAGCCCAAGGACCTGCTGTCGGTGCTGGCCGTCACGGGCGAGTGGCTGACGAATGCGCTCAAGAAGCATTCGACACTGGTCGAAAAGAACATCGATGCCCTCAGCGGCCTGCTGCAATTGAACAAGGCCGAACGCGCGCTGCTGTTGTACGGCACGCTGGCGCGCTACCAGCGCGACCTGCGCAGCATCCTGGTGGAATTCAAGGTGAACAACGCGCCGGAAGCCTACGCGGCGATCGCGGAGATCGCCGGCGTCAACGCCGCCGATGTGGGCGAAGCGCTGCGCGCGGGTTCGCGGCTGGAGCGCATCGGGCTGGTGGAGAACCTGATCTCCGAGCACAACATCACCGACCTGGCCGATTTGATGAAGGTCAGCGAAAAACTGCCTCCGGTGCTGATGCGCGAATACCGCGACCAAAACGAGCTGATGGCGGTGTTTACCCGGCCCTGCGCCAAGAGCGGGCTGGGCTTGGCCGATTTCAGCTTTGTCGAGGAAGACGCGCAGGTGCTGTGCGCCCTCCTGAGCAACGCGGTCGCGCGCAAAGAGGCAGGTGTCAACGTGCTGCTGTACGGCCCGCCCGGTACCGGCAAGACCGAACTGGCCAAGGTCGTGGCGCAGGCCTGCGGGCTGGAACTGTTCGAGGTCGAATACGCGGACCGCGACGGCAATTCGCTGAGCGGGCGCGATCGCTACCGTTCACTGCAGATCGCGCAGGTCTTCCTCAAAGGCAGCGCCCAGGCCGCGCTGCTTTTCGACGAAGTGGAAGACGTATTTCCGCCGATTTCGAGCGAGGCCGCGCAGCTGATGGCGCGCGCCGAGCAGGTAGTGGCTCCCGGCAGCAACAGCGTCAGCGGCAAGGCCTGGGTCAACCAGATCCTGGAATCGAACGCCGTGCCCACCATCTGGGTCACCAACCGCATCGAGCAGATCGACCCGGCATTCCGGCGCCGTTTCGCTTACCACCTGGAGCTCAAGTCGCCGCCACCGGGAGCGCGTGAGGGGCTGGTGCGCAAAACGCTGGCCGGCGCGCCGGTGTCGGATGCGTTCATCGCCAAGCTGACCGAGCGCAAGGGCCTGACGCCGGCGCAGATCCGCACCGCCGTCCGCTTCGCCGGGCTGGCCAGTTCCGACCAGGCCGGCATGGAAAGCCTGATCGAGCGCCAGCTGAAGAACTCCGACCAGGCGCTGGGCAACCACCCGCAGGACGGCCGCTCGCGCCGCAGCGTCACCACCTACGACCTGGACATGCTGAACGTGGAAAGCCGGTTCGAGCTGCCGCGCATCGTCGCGGCGCTGAAGGCGCGCGGCCACGGCACCTTGTGTTTCTACGGCGCGCCCGGTACCGGCAAGACCGCGCTGGCCGAACACATCGCGAAGAATCTCGAGCGGCCACTGCTGGTGAAGCAGGCCAGCGACCTGATGAGCAAGTTCGTCGGCGAAACCGAACAGAACATGGCGGCCATGTTCCGCGAAGCCGAGAACGAGAAGGCGGTGCTGCTGCTGGACGAGGCCGACAGCTTCCTGCAGGACCGGCGCGGCGCCCAGCGCACCTACGAGGTGACCGAGGTCAACGAGATGCTGCAGGGCATGGAGCGCTTCGCCGGCATCTTCGTGTGCACCACCAACCTGCCCGACCGGATCGACCAGGCGGCGCTGCGGCGCTTCACCTTCAAGATCAAGTTCCGTCCGCTCACCACGCACCAGCGCGAAAAGATGTTCGTCACCGAGGCCCTGGCCGGCGACACCGCGCTGCTGACGCCGGAGCTCGGCAACCGGCTGGCGCGGCTGGAGCAGCTGTGTCCCGGCGACTTCGCGGCTGTCAAGCGCCAGCTCGACATCCTGGCGATGGAGTTCAGTGCCGCCGAATTCCTCGACCAGCTCGAGGCGGAGCACCGGATCAAGCCCGAGGTGAGGGAAGCGCGCAACATCGGCTTCCTCCAGTAGCGCGCAGCCGGCGGTTTCAACCTGGTTTTCCGCGTGCCCCCCATATACTGACACCGATGAGCTCAGCATCGGGAGCAACGTTGGACGTCGAACAGGATCACGCCGGCACTGCCCGGCCCGGCGCGCGGCACCGTCTCGCGATTCTTTCCGCACTGATTGCGCTGGTGCTGACCGGGTGCGGCGGTGGCGGCAGTGCCGATTCTGGCCCTGCTCCATCTCCATCTCCAGCTCCGACGCCAGCCGCGGCCGCGCCGACGCCGAGTCCCGCTTCGCCTTCCCCCGCGCCGGCACCGACGCCAGCGCCCGTTCCAGTGCCGGTTCCAACTGCGACACCGGCGCCGGCCCCGCAGCCCACACCGTCCGACATCATCCAGAGCTCCCTCCTGTCCGAAGACCGGTGCGCCGCGCCGCGCACCGGCATCGACCCCGGCACCGCCCGCGCCTTCGACGACCGTCCGGGCACGCTGGCGCAGGAAAAGAGCTGGGTCCGCGCCTGGATCGACGAGACCTATCTCTGGTACGACGAGATTCCCACCACCCTGCGCGCCGATGTCTATTCCACGCCGCAGGCGTACTTCGACGTGCTGCGCACGCCCGCGCTGACGCCCTCGGGCCGGCCGCGCGACCGCTTCCACTTCATGTATCAGACCGACGTCTGGCGGGCCCTCAGCCAGTCGGGCATCGAGGCCGGCTATGGCTTCGAGCTGGCGATCCTCAAGTCGCAGCCGCCGCGTGACGTGCGCGTGGCTTACACCGAGCCCAATACGCCGGCAGCGCAGGCCGGCGTCGGGCGAGGCGCCAGGGTCATCACCGCCGACGGCGTCGACGTGGTGAACGGCCAGACGGTGGCCGTGCTGGACGCGGCGCTGTTCCCGACGGCGGCGGGCCAGTCCCACATCTTCGTCCTGCAGGACGTGGACGGCAGCTCGCGCACCGTGGAGCTGAAGTCGGCGCAGATCACGAAGACGCCGGTGCAGCACGCGCGAACGCTCGACACCGCCACTGGCAAAGTCGGCTACCTGCTGTTCAACGACCACATTGCCACAGCGGAAGCGCAACTGGTGACCGCGATGGCGAAATTCCAGGCCGATGGCGTGCGGGACCTGGTGCTCGACATGCGCTACAACGGCGGTGGGCTGCTCGACGTCGCCGCCGAACTTGCATACATGGTGGCCGGGCCGGCAACGACCACGGGCGCTGTGTTCGAGAAGCTGCAGTTCAACCGCAAGAACCCGTTCCAACTCACGGACGCCCAGACTGTCACCCCGTTCCACTCCACCAGCGTCGGCTTCTCGACCCGCGCCGGCCAGCCGCTGCCGCAACTGGGACTGCCGCGCGTTACGGTGCTGACCGGCGCCGAGACCTGCTCGGCCAGCGAGTCGGTGATCAACGGCCTGCGCGGCGTCAACGTGCAGGTAACGCAGATCGGCGCCACCACCTGCGGCAAGCCCTATGGCTTCATTCCGCGCGACAACTGCGGCACCACCTATTTCGCGATCCAGTTCAAGGGCGTCAACAACCAGAACTTCGGCGACTATGCCGACGGCCTGGCGCCGACCTGCGTGGTCGCGGACGACTTCAATCGCGCGCTCGGCGACCCGGCGGAAGGACGGCTGGCAGCGGCGCTCGGGTATCGCATCACCGGCACCTGTCCGGCCGTTCCCACCGCCGCGCTCCGGGCCGACGTGCTGGACATCCGGGGCGAGGCGCTGCTATCAGGCAAGTCGGCGCTGCGAACCAGCCGGTTCCTCAGGGAAGGCGCGCTGCAGCGTCGCTGACGCGAGCCCCACCCTATACTCCCGCGAAACAGTTCATCAGGCGAGGTGCTATGTTGTACGGCAACGAAAAGAATCCAGGTTCCCTGCTCAAGAGCGCGGCGCTCACGGCCCTGATGGTCTTGGTGCTCGCCGGCTGCGGCGGCGGCGGCGGCAATTCGGGCGCGACCTTCCCGGCATCCACCGGCCAGTCGCCGCTGACGCCGGCGCCGCTGCCGCTGCCGCCCGACATCATCGCCAGCTCGGCACTGTCGGCCAACATGTGCGTCGCGCCGCGCACCGGCATCGACCCCTACACCGGCCAGCGCTACCCGGACCGGCCGGGAAACCTGGAGCAGGAAAAGAACTGGGTTCGCGCCTGGATCGACGAAACCTATCTCTGGTACGACGAGATCCCGTCCACCATCCGCACGTTCACCTATGCGTCGCCGCAGTCGCTGTTCGCGGACCTGCACACCACCGCGCTCACGCCATCCGGCAAGCCGCGCGACCGGTTCCACTTCATCTACGACACGGCGGTCTGGCAGGCGCTGTCGCAGTCTGGCATCGAGGCCGGTTACGGCTTCGAACTGTCCATCATCAAGCCGCAGGTGCCGCGCGAATTGCGGGTGGCTTATACCGAGCCGGGCACGCCGGCGGCCCGCGCCGGCATCGGGCGGGGCGCGAAGATCGTCGGCGTCGACGGGATCGACATCGTGCTCAACCCCGGCGTTGAAGCGCTGAACGCCGCGCTGTTCCCCTCGGCCGCCGGACAGTCGCACACCTTCACCTTGCAGCAGCCCGACGGCAGCGTGCGCACGGTGGTGCTGGTGTCTGCCGCGATCACCAAAGTCCCGGTGCAGAACGTCAGAACCATTGATACGCCCACCGGCAAGGTCGGCTACCTGCTGTTCAACGACCACATTGCCACGTCGGAAGCGCAGCTGGTCGCCGCGGTGACGCAGCTGAAGGCGCAGGGCGTGCAGGACCTGGTGATCGACCTGCGCTACAACGGCGGCGGCCTGCTGGCCATCGCCAGCGAGCTGGCCTTCATGGTCGCCGGCCCGCAGGCGACCACCGGCAAGGTGTTCGAAAAGCTCGAGTTCAACCGCAAGAACCCGTTCCAGCTGACTGACGCCGACACCGTCACGCCGTTCTATCCGCGGAGCCTGGGCTTCTCGGGGCCAGCCGACCAGCCGCTGCCGCAACTGGGCCTGTCGCGCGTGACGGTGCTTACCGGGCCCGACACGTGCTCGGCCAGCGAATCGATCATCAACGGCCTGCGCGGCGTCAATGTCCAGGTCAACCTGATCGGCAACGCCACCTGCGGCAAGCCGTACGGCTTCCTGCCGCAAGACAACTGCGGCACGACTTACTTTGCCATCCAGTTCAAGGGCGTCAACAACCAGGGCGTCGGCGACTACGCCGACGGCATCGAACCCACCTGCGTGGCGCCGGACGATTTCAGCCATGCGCTGGGCGATCCGGCGGAAGCCCGGCTGGCCGCGGCGCTCAGCTTCCGCGCGACTGGCGTGTGTCCGCCGGTCGCGGCTGCGTTCGCCAAGGCCGGTGTGCTGGGTAGCGGCGAGCCACTGGTGTCGGGCAAGTCGCCGGGCCGCACCGGCCGCTTCCTGCGCACCGGCGCGCTCAGCCTGCGTTAGTGCGGTTGCGCGACGACGCGCAGCACGTCTTCGCCGTACGCTTCCAGCTTCTTCGCGCCGAGGCCGCTCACCCCCTGCAGGTCGCGCAGGGTGCCGGGCGCCAACGCGGCGATCGCCGCCAGCGTGGCGTCGTGGAAGATCACATAGGCCGGCAGATTGTGGGCGCGCGCCACCTCTGCCCGCCATGCCTTCAGCGCCGCGAAGCGGGCCTGGCCGTCGGCCGTCAAGGCGGCCGCTGCCGCTGACGGTGCGCTGCCACTGCGGCCGGTCCGGCTGCCGCTGCGACGCCGTTCCGCCGGAGTCGAGACCGATTCGCGCAGCTGCACCTGGGCCTCGCCCTTGAGCACGCCACGCGAGCCTTCGGTCAACCGCAGCGTATTGAAAGCCTGGACGTCCACCGCAAGCGCGCCGGTCGCGATCAGCTGGCGCAGCACGCCGCGCAACTGCGCTTCGCTGAACTCCGCACCAAGGCCGAAGGTGGTCACGTTCTGGTGGCCGAACTGCGCCATCTTTTCGGTGGCCTTGCCGCGCAGGATGTCCATGATGTGACCGGCGCCGAAGCTGATGCCGCTCATCTGCTGCACGCGGTAGATCGTCGACAGCAGCTTGCGCGCGGCGTCGGTGCCGTCCCAGATCTGCGGCGGCGACATGCAGTTGTCGCAGTTTCCGCACGGGGTGGAAGATTCGCCAAAGTAATGCAGCAGCCGCACGCGCCGGCAATCGGTCGCCTCGGCCAGCGCCAGCAGCGCGTCGAGCTTGCCGCGCATCACCTGCTTGAACTCCTCGCCGGCCGGGCTTTCGTCGATCATGCGGCGCTGGTTGACCACGTCCTGCAATCCGTAGGCCATCCACGCGGCCGCTGGCAGGCCGTCGCGGCCTGCCCGTCCTGTTTCCTGGTAGTAGCCCTCGATGTTCTTGGGCATGTCGAGATGGGCAACGAAGCGCACGTCCGGCTTGTCGATGCCCATGCCGAAAGCGATCGTCGCCGCCATCACGATGCCCTCCTCGCGCAGGAAGCGGTCCTGGTTGCGCTGCCGCACTTCCGGGTCCAGCCCTGCGTGATAGGGCAAGGCGGTGATGCCCTGGCTGCCGAGGGTCTGCGCCGTCTCCTCCACGCGCTTGCGCGACTGGCAATACACGATGCCTGCATCGCCCGCGTGGTCGCGCTCGATGAAGCGCAGCAGCTGCAGTGTGGCGTCCTTCTTTTCGACGATGGTGTAGCGGATGTTGGGCCGGTCGAAGCTGCTGACGAACTGGCGCGCTTCTTCGAGCTGGAGCCGCTCGACGATGTCCGCGCGCGTGATGTCGTCTGCGGTGGCCGTGAGCGCGACGCGCGGCACGCCGGCATAGCGCTCGTGCAGCACGGTAAGCGCGCGGTACTCGGGCCGGAAGTCGTGGCCCCACTGGCTGACGCAATGCGCCTCGTCGATCGCGAACAGGCTGACCTGGCCGCGCTGATGCATCGAATCCAGCAGGCTCAGGAAACGCGGCGTCGTCACCCGTTCCGGCGCTG
>JACMQP010000059.1 GCA_014376915.1 Ramlibacter sp. | reverse complement strand
GATCTGGCCACCATCACGCACAGGCACCGCTGGGCCGACGGCAGCAGTCTCAAGACCACCGTGCGCGACGGCGTGTTCAGGCGCGACCTGTGGGCGACCCAGCTCAATGGTCTGGGTGCAGGCGTGACGCAGGCCAGCTTTGGAGACGCCACTGCGGTCGCGCGAGGCACGCAGACGCGCGCGGGCGAAGAGCACCACACCTTCGCGCAGAGCGACTACCTCACCACCAACCAGTGGTTCGGCCGCAATAACCAGCTGTTGCTGGGCGCCGATGTCGCCCGCGAGCGGTCCTCGCGCGACGGCTACCGCAACATTCCGGTGCGCCCGGCTACCACGGTCGGTCTCGCGGCCAACAGCCCGCTGGCCGACGCCCGGATGCGCTTCGCGCAGACGCAGTTCACATCGACCGCCGCCGGCCTGTATGCACAGGACACCATCGACCTGGTGCCGCAGTGGAAGCTGGTCGGCGGGCTGCGCTACGACCGCTTCTCCGGCAACTTCGACCGCGCCGGCAACGCTGCGCCCAACAACACCTCGCTGTCCCGCAGCGACGGCGTCTGGAGCAAGCGCGCAGGGATCCTGTACCAGCCGACGGAAGAGGTGAGCTATTACGCCTCCTACGGCACCTCGTTCAACACCTCGGGCGACCTGTACCAGTACGACGCCAACAGCGCCAACACGCCGCCGGAAAGCAGCCGCAACATCGAGATCGGCGCCAAGTGGGAACTGTGGGACGGCGACCTGTCGCTGCGCACCGCGCTAGCCCGCACCCAAAAGTACAACGAGCGCAACACCGACGTCAACCAGGCCACCGGCGAGTTCTTGCTGTCCGGGCAGCGCCACACCGACGCACTGGAATTCGAGGTGGCTGGCCGCCTTACGCCGCGTTGGGACGTGTTCGCGGGAATCGCCTTCATGCATGCGGTGATCGACAAGGCCGGCTCTTCGGCGTCGGCGCGGGCCACCGTGGGCCTGAACCCGGGCCTCACGCCAAAACGCCAGGCCAATCTCTGGACCACCTACAAGCTGACCGACAGGTGGCGCGTCGGCGGTGGCCTTACCTACGCCAGCGAGAACGGCCCGGCGTCCGCCAACGCCGCGGCGCTGGCCAACCGCGCGCCGGGCTACACCCGGTGGGACGCGATGCTCGAATACGCCTACAACGACAACCACAGCTTCAGGCTAAACGTCGACAATCTCACCAGCCAGGTCTACTACAGCTCTCTGTACCAGGGCTGGCCCAGCGTGGCGCCGCTGCGCACCGTGCGCGCCACCTGGACCGGCCGCTTCTGATCCGATGCTGCTGCGAATCCCCCGGATTCTCGACCCCGATCAACTGTTGCAGGTGCGCAGCCTGCTGCTCGCCGCCGACTGGGCCGACGGCCGCATCACGGCCGGCGACCAGAGCGCCGGCGTCAAGAACAACCGGCAGTTGCACGAGGAGTCGCCGGCGGCACAGCAGGCGCGCCATGTCGTCTCGGTGGCACTGGCACGCAATCCGATGTTTGTCACCGGCGCGCTGCCGAAGTCCGTGTATCCACCGCTGTTCAACCGCTACGGCGGCACTGCGAATGCGTTCGGCGACCACATCGACAACGCCGTGCGTACCCACGCGGCTACGGCACGGCACGTCCGCACTGATATCTCGTGCACGCTGTTCCTGAGCGATCCTGCCAGCTACGACGGCGGCGAACTGGTCATCAACGACACGTATGGCGAGCAGCGAGTGAAGCTGGACGCCGGCGACATGGTGCTGTATCCCGGCACGTCGGTGCACCGGGTCGAGCCGGTCACGCATGGCGAACGGCTGGCCTGCTTCTTCTGGATCGAGAGCATGGTGCGGCGCGACGACCAGCGCCGCCTGCTCTACGACCTGGACATGGCGATCCTGGCGCTGCGCCAGGCGGGCGATACAGACGAGACCGTCAAGCTCACCGGCTGCTACCACAACCTGCTGCGCATGTGGGCCGACGTCTGAACCAGCCGGTGGTGCAACAATCTCCCGAACTGAAAAACAAGGAGTCCCCATGCAAGGCGATCCCCAGGTCATCCAGCACCTGCAGGCGCAACTGCGCAACGAATTGACGGCCACCAACCAGTACTTCCTGCACTACCGCATCCTCAGGCATTGGGGCTACGAGGCGCTCGCGAAGAAAGAATACGAGGAGTCGATCGGCGAAATGAAGCACGCCGACCGGCTGATGGAGCGGATCCTGATGCTGGACGGCCTGCCCAACCTGCAGGACCTCGGGAAGCTGCTGGTCGGAGAAAACGTGCCCGAGATTCTCGAATGCGACCTGCAGAGCGAACGCGGCGCCCAGGCTGCCGTGAAGGACGGCATCGCCCACTGCGAGAGAGTGCGGGACTACGTCTCGCGCGAGATCCTGGAAGACATCCTCACCGACACCGAGGAACATATCGACTTCCTGGAAACCCAGCTCGGCCTGGTCGACCAGGTCGGCTTGCAGAATTACCTGCAGTCGCAGATGGGGTCCGTCGCCAGCTGACGCGCCGTCGTCAGCCCCAGCCGAGCGCCAGCGCCGCGCGGTAGGTGACGAACGAGGCCAGGTAGGCCAGGGCGAACAGGTAAGCGGCCATCACCAGCGGCCAGCGCCAGCCGCCGGTTTCCCGTTTGACAGTCGCCAGCGTGGCCAGGCACTGCGGCGCGAAGACAAACCACGCCAGCAGCGACAGCGCCGTCGCCAGGCTCCAGCTCTGCGCGATTAGCGGGGTCAGGGCGCCGGCCGTGTTGGCGCCGGTTGCCGATAACGCATACACGGTTCCCAACGCGCCGACAGCGACCTCGCGCGCCGCCATCCCCGGGACCAGCGCGATGCTGATCTGCCAGTTGAAGCCGATCGGCGCCAGCACCACCGCCAGCGCGTGGCCCAGCCTGCCGGCCACGCTGTATTCGATGGCCGGGCCCACCGCGCCATCCGGCGGCTGCGGAAAGCTGGCGAGGAACCACAACGCGATCGTCAGCACCAGGATGATCCCGCCGACCCGGCGCAGGAAGATGAGGGCGCGCTGCCACAGCCCGAGCGCCACGTTGCGCAGCCGCGGTAAGTGGTAGGCGGGCAGTTCCATCATCAGCGTACGCACCTGGCCGCGGCCGGTGAAGCGCTTGAGCACCCAGGCCACCAGCAGAGAACCGAGCACACCGGCGGCGTAGAGGGCGAACAGCACCAGTCCCTGCAGGTCGATCCCGGCACCGACGCTGCGATGCGGAATGAACGCGCCGATCAGGAGCGCGTAAACCGGCAGCCGGGCCGAGCACGTCATCAGCGGCGCGATCATGATCGTCACCAGCCGGTCGCGCGGATTGCTGATCGTGCGCGTCGCCATGATCCCGGGAATGGCGCAGGCGAAGCTGGACAGCAGAGGAATGAACGAGCGGCCCGACAGCCCCACCCCGCCCATGATGCGGTCCAGCAGGAAGGCGGCGCGCGGCAGGTAGCCCGATTCCTCGAGCACCAGAATAAAGAAGAACAGGATCAGGATCTGCGGCAGGAACGCCAGCACGCCACCGACGCCGGCGATGAGGCCATCGGAGAGGAAACTTTGCAGCCGCCCGGGCGGCACGGCGCTTTCGACCAGGCGTCCGAGCGCGGCCGTGCCGGCCTTGATGGCATCCATCGGCGGCCCCGACCAAGCGAACACCGCCTGGAAAACGAGGAACAACAACACGGCCAGCAGCAGCGGGCCGACCACCGGATGCAGCACGACGCGGTCGATGCGGTCGCTCGGCAGGTGCGGCGCGACTTCGTCCAGGCCGAGCCGCTGCAGGATCGCGCGCACCGCCTCGTGATCGGCCACATCTTGGACTTCCGACTCCGGGGCCACCGGCCGCTGCCACGACTCCGCGCGATCAAGCAAAGCCCGCAGGGCCGCATCGCCCTCGCCCTGCACGGCCACGGTGCTGACGACCGGCACCCCGAGTTCGCGGGCCAGCGCATCCGCGTCGATGTGCAGGCCGCGGCCTGCCGCCAGGTCGGCCATGTTGAGAGCGACGACGCAAGGCAGCCCCATGCGCTTCACGCCCAGCACCAGCCGCAGGCCGCGCCGCAGGTTGGTCGCATCCAGCACGCACACGACTAGGTCGGGCCGCTTCTCGCCGCTGGCGCGACCGAGTAGCACCTCGCAGGTGATCCGCTCGTCGGGGGAACGGGGATGGAGGCTGTAAGTGCCCGGCAGGTCGAGGATCCGCACCGTTTTGCCCGAAGCTAGTTGCAACCGCCCTTCCTTGCGCTCGATGGTGACGCCCGCGTAGTTGGCGACCTTCTGGTTGCTGCCGGTCAGCCGGTTGAACAGCGCGGTCTTGCCGGCGTTCGGGTTGCCGACCAGCGCAGCCAGCCAGCCGGCGGGATGGAAGTGGATGACAGCCTCGGTCATGGCGACGCCGCCGCAGATGCGAGCGGCTCGATCTCCACGCACGCTGCCTCGGCGCCGCGCAGCGCGAACGTCGACTGCCCGATGCGGACCACCAGCGGATCACCGCCAGGAAAGCCGCGTGCCAGGACCATCACCCGCTCGCCGGCACAGAAGCCGATGTCCTCGAGCTGGCGGTCGCGCTCGGGCACTGAAGGGTCGGCCAGCACCCGGAGTACCGAAAACGGCTGACCGGGAGGCGCCTGGTGCAGCCAGTGCGTCTCGGCCGAGGACGCGCGCCCCTGCGCCGCGGGACCTATGGCCGTTGGCGTAGCGGGGCTGGGAAGGCGGGCAGTCATGCGCTGTTCTGGATACGAATTGTTCGCATTCTAATTCAGGACCGACCCTGCTGAACAGCGCACCGGGCTTGATCAACCTCAAGGACTGTTGAATGCTGGTTCTCCAATGATTGCAAATGCGATCGATTCGCATTTATAATTAAGGTGCCCATTCACCAACAATTTTCATCTCTTTCACCATGATCGTCTGCGTTTGCCGCCGTGTTTCCGACCGTGAGATTGCGCGCCATGCGCGCGCCGGCATGGACTTCGAGAGCATCCAGTTCGAGCTGGGCGTTGCCACCCAGTGCGGGCGGTGCGAAGGCTGCGCCCGCGAAGTGGTGGCCCAATGCAGCGCGATGACGCCAGTGGCAGCGATCCGCCACAGCGACGGCAGCGGTGCACCCCCTTTCGCTTGACCCCGCCACCACGGCCGGCGTTGAAGTTCCGGCGTCACTCGCGATGCTCAGCGACGTCGCGCTGGTGCCGCAGCGGATGGACGCCCAGGGGCAGCGACTTCTGGACAGCGCAATCGGCGGGCCTGCGCAAACGCGACTTCGCCACCGGTCCGAAAGTGCACTAGAGGCGATGGACCGACGACCCGCGCCAGCGAAGCAACCCCAGCAGGAGGAAGCCCCGACGCTGGCGGTCGCGAAAGCGGTGGTGCTGGCCAGCTCGGACCTGCTGCGTGGCCAGCGGATGGTGGAGATCCGCCACAACGGCGAGGTCTACCGCCTGCAGTCGACCCGGCTCGGAAAGCTGATCCTGACCAAGTGAGCCGCGCTAGATGCCCAGTGCGGCGATCCCGGCGCGGGCGATCTGCGCGTCCTCGTTGGACTTGACGCCGCTCACGCCCACGGCGCCGATCACGTTGCCGTCCTTGACGATCGGCACACCGCCTTCGAGCAGACCGGAGAGCGCTGGCGCGCTCAGAAACGACACTCGGCCGCCGTTGATCATGTCTTCGTAGACCTTGCTCTCGCGCCGGCCGACGGCCGCCGTGTTCGCCTTGCCCGGCGCGATGTGGGCGGAGATCGGCGGCGCGCCGTCGAGCCGTTGCAGCCAGAGCAGGTGGCCGCCGTCGTCAACGATGGCAATGGTCACCGCCCAGTGGTTCTTGACGGCCTCAACTTCGGCGGCTGCCGCAATGGCCTTGACGTCGGCAAATTCGAGAAAGGATTTGGTTTTCATCGGTGGAACGGCTGGGAAGTGGCAAAAGGGGACGGATCAGCCAAGCATAACGGCTCGCACTTGCCGAATGCCCGCGCCGCGGCCGGTGTTTGCGACGGACCCCTTGAACCAACCTAGAATGAATCCATCTAACCGACTTATCGGCTAAGGAGGCTCGAATGAACGATCAAGTCCAGACCATCGACTACGGCTACACGGCGACGTCGGTCGAACAGCGCAACAAGGTGTTGCGCAACACCTACTGGCTGCTGGCGCTGAGCCTGGTGCCGACGGTGCTTGGCGCGTGGCTGGGCGTGGCCACCGGCATGACGCGCGCCCTCACCGGCGGGCTCGGCCTGATGGTGTTCCTCGGGGTGGCCTTCGGCTTCATGTTCGCCATCGAGAAGACCAAGAATTCGGCGGCCGGCGTGCCGGTGCTGCTCGCTTTCACCTTCTTCATGGGATTGATGCTGTCGCAGCTGCTGACGGCGGTGCTGCACTTCAAGAACGGCTCCGGCCTGATCATGACGGCGTTCGGCGGTACGGCCGGCGTGTTCTTCGTCATGGCCAGCCTGTCGAGCGTCATCAAGCGCGACCTTTCGGGTATGGGCAAGTTCCTGTTTGTCGGGATGCTTGCCATCCTGATCGGCGGCATCATCAACGTGTTCGTCGGCTCCTCCGCCGGCATGTTGGTGATCAGCGTCATGGCGATCGGCATCTTCAGCGCTTACATGCTGTACGACCTCAAGCGCATCATCGACGGCGGCGAGACCAACTACATCAGCGCCACGCTGGCACTGTACCTGGACATCTTCAACGTGTTCCAGAGCCTGCTGGCGATCCTCGGGCTGACCAGCGGCGACGATTGAGGACGCTGCGTCCCAATGACAAGGGGGCCTTCGGGCCCCCTTGTCATTGGGACCGGCTTTTCGGCCCGGTCAGGCCTCGCGTTCGAACACGGCGATGCTCTCGACGTGGGCAGTGTGCGGGAACATGTTGACCACGCCCGCCGCGGCGCAGATGTAGCCCCCCTCGTGCACCAACAGGTCGGCGTCGCGCGCCAGCGTCGCCGGGTTGCAACTGACATAGACGATGCGTTGGGGCGGTTGCCAGTCGCCGCGCAGTTCCGGTTGCTGGTGCAGCTCGACCAGCGCCTTCACCAGCGCGAAAGCCCCTTCACGCGGCGGATCGACCAGCCACTTTTGCGCCACGCCGTCTCGCGCCAGCAGCTGCGGCGTCATCTCGAACAGGTTGCGGGCGATGAACTCGGTCGCGCACAGCTCGCCGCGCCCGCCACTGCCGGCGCGATTGCGCTCCCAGTTCTGGCGCGAGCGCGCGACCAGTGCCTCGCTGCCTTCGATGCCGAGCACCGCGCGCGCCCGGGTCGCCAGCGGCAGCGAGAAATTGCCGAGGCCGCAGAACCAGTCGATCACCCGTTCGTCGCGCTGCACGTCCAGCAAGCGGAGCGCCCGCGCCACCAGCACCCGGTTGATATGGGGATTGACCTGGGTGAAGTCGGTCGGCCGGAACGGGATCGTGATGCCGAACTCGGGCAAGGCATAGGACAGCTCAGACCCGCCCTCCTCGAGCAGCTTCACCGTGTCCGGGCCCTTGGACTGCAGCCACCACTGGACACCGGGATGATCGGCTGCGAACTGCCGCAGCTTGCCCAGGTCGCCGCTGCTGAGCGGCTCCAGGTGGCGCAGCACCAGCGCGGTGACTTCGTCGCCGCAAGCCAGTTCGATCTGCGGGCAGGTTTCTATGGCATCCATCGAACCGATCAGCACGCGCAGCGGCAGCAGCAAGTCGCTCACGTGCGGCGGCACCACGTGGCATTCGCGGATGTCGGCCACGTAGCGGCTCTTGCGCTCGTGGAATCCCACCAGCACCGTTTCCTTTTTGTGGACGTGGCGCACCGAGAAGCGCGCGCGCCAGCGGTAGCCCCAGGCCGGCCCTTCGATCGGCCGCAGGATATTGTCCGCCTTCACTTTGCCCAGGTGCCAGAGGTTGTCCTCCAGCACCCGCTGCTTGATCGCGACTTGCGCGCCTTCATGCAGGTGTTGCATCTTGCAGCCGCCGCAGGCCGCCGGATGCAGGCCGAAATGCGGGCAACGCGGACGCACCCGCTGCGACGACTCGCGGTGGATCTCCGTGAGCGTTGCCTGCTCCCAGTTGTTCTTGCGCCGGTTGACGCTGGCGCTGACGACTTCGAAGGGCAGTGCGCCTCCGATGAACACCACCTTGCCGTCCGGACGCCGGGCCACGCCCTGCGCGTCGATGTCCAGCGCATCCACCGTCAGCCAGCCCTCGGGCAGCGACTTCTTCTCGATTTCGATCTCTTCTGACATGGCCCGATTGTCTCAGGTGCCGCTGCCGCCATTGGATCTCGGATCGAGTCCGGATGACCGCGTCAGGCCAATGCCTTCAGGTATTCGCCCCAGTGCGGCTCAGTCCGAGCCAGGCCGGCGAGCGTCTCCTTGACCATCGCGATCTCCTGCTCGCACTCGGCTTCCGTCAGACCGGCCACTTCGCTGGCGTCGTCGCGGTCGACGAAGGAGTGCACGCGATGCCCTCGGTATTGCGGAACACGCAACTGATCGCGAGAACGCGTTGCCGGCGGGGCGGCGTGAAATCGCTCTGGCCGCGGTCCTTGCGTTCCTGCAGCCAGGCCGCATAGACCTCCGCGTCGCTGCTCTCGGGCGGCGCGCAGGCCCCCGATGTCGGGGATGGATTCGATGTCGAAGACGAGAACAGGCCGACTCATGCCGGCGCCCTAGAGCAAGGCTTCCTTGCTGATGCCGTTGCGCACCATGTGGCGCTTGAGTTTGAGCAGCGCTTC
>JACMQP010000428.1 GCA_014376915.1 Ramlibacter sp. | reverse complement strand
TTCCAGGGCACGGCGCCGGCGATGAACGCGTTGCTTGGTGGACAGGTCGACATCCTGTGCGACCAGACCACCCAGACCATTCCGCAGATCAAGGCCGGAGCCGTGAAGTTCTACGGCGTCACCACGAAGAACCGGATCAAAGCCTTGCCCGATGCGCCGACGCTCGCCGAGCAGGGCCTGAAGGACTTCGAGGTGCTGGTGTGGCACGGCATCTACGCGCCCAAGGGCACGCCTAAGCCGATTCTGGAGAAGATGAACGCTGCCGTGCGCGCCGCGTTGAAGGATCCGGACGTCATTCGCCGCATGGCAGACCTGGGCGCCGAGATCGCACCGGACAGCAAGCTCAGTCCTGAAGGCCTGCAGACCTGGCTCAGTTCCGAAATCAACAAGTGGGGCCCGGTGATCAAGGCCGGTGGAACTTTCGCCGATTGAGGGCGGGGGCGGGTCGGCCGCATCTGCGATCATTCAGCCATGCCCACCTCCCGCACACGCTACGGCGCCGTGACCCAGGCCTTCCACTGGCTGACGGCCATGTTGGTCCTGATCGCTTTCATTTACGGGCCGGGCGGCTCGGAGCAGCAGGTGTATTCGGCGGTACGCAACTTCGACCGCCAGCTGCATGAAACCCTGGGGCTGTGCGTGCTGGCCCTGGTGGTGCTGCGGCTGCTGTGGCGACTCGTCGACACCCGGCCCGAGCCGGTCGAGGTGGCGCGCTGGATGGGCTTGGCTGCCACGGCGGTGCAGGTCGCGCTCTACCTTCTGCTGTTCGCAGTGCCGGTCACCGCAATTGCCGGCGCCTGGCTGGAAGGCCATCCGCTGACCGTGCTGGGCGGCCTGGAGATCGCGCCCCGGCTGGCCGAGGCGCACGCGGCAGGGGCCCTGATCGCGGAGATCCACACATGGCTGGGCGACGCCATTCTCTGGCTGGCCGGCCTGCACGCACTGGCGGCGCTGGCCCACCATTTCCTGCTGCGCGACGGCGTGCTGTTGTCGATGTTGCCGGGACGCGGACCGGTCCGGCGCTAGCGCGCGCCGCCGCGCCGCGCAACCGCCATGGCGTCCGAACGCAACTCCGATGCCGGGCCGCCCCGCATCCACTTCGATCTGACGACGCTGCGCCTGTTCATCGCCACCGCCGAACTCGGGGGTGTGACCAGGGCGGCCGAGCGCATGCACCTGGCGCCAGCCGCGGCCTCGCGCCGGATCCAGGAATTCGAGGCCCAGTTCCAGTTGCCGCTGTTCCGGCGGCTGCCGCACGGCATGGCGCTGACCGACGCCGGCCGGGCGCTGCTGGTCCATGCCCGGACCATGATCCACGCCACGGCCCGGATGCAGGACGACGCCGCCTCCTACCTGCACGGCGACAAGGGCGTGGTCCGGATCGCGGCCTGCAAGTCGGTGGTGCTGCAGTTCCTGCCGACCGACATCCAGCGCTGTGCCCGGGTTTGCCCGGGGGTGCGGATCGACCTGCAGGAGATGAACAGCCACGGCGTGCTGCAGGAGATGAGCCGGGGGCTGGCCGACCTGGGCATCTACGAGAGCAGCCTGGGGCCGATCGACATGCCGACCTCACCTTACCGCGACGACCGGTTGGTGGTGCTGACACCGCGCGACCACCCGCTGGCGCGGCGCGCCAGCGTCGGGATGGAGGACATCGTGGCCTTCGACGTGATCACGCTGGAGCAGGGCTCGGCGATCCTGATCAACCTGGAGCGGCAGGCGCTGGAGGCCAGCCGGGTGCTGCGGATGCCGATCCGGGTCGGCAGCTTCGACAGCATGGCCGCCATGATCGCGCAGGGGATCGGCATCGGCGTCATGCCCGACAAGGTGGCCGCTTCGATCGCCGGCGGCCCGGCCTTCAGCCGGTTGCCAATCGACGGCGCCTGGGCGGCGCGCCGCTTCGTCCTGTGCCATCCGCCGATGGCGGCGCTGCCCTCGGCGGCGCAAAGCGTCGTCCAGGTCCTGCTGGAATCGCCAACCGCGAATCCTGCCTAAGGAAAACAACGATTGCCTGTTCCGTGGGGATGGCACAAAGTCACAGATCGGCGATTTTCAGCCGACCCAAAGGAGACAGAACATGATTCAGCGCAGGACTTTCGCCGTTGGCGCCGCCGCCCTGGTTGCCGCACCCATGCTCCGGGCCCAGACCCTGCCGTCCGGCCCGGTCCGCATCGTCGTCGGGTTTGCGCCCGGCGGCGGCACGGACATCCTGGCCCGCGTGATCGGCCAGAAGCTCGGCGAGATGTGGAAGACGCAGATCCTGGTGGAGAACCGGGCCGGTGCCACCGGCGTGATCGCCGCCGATTACGTCGCCCACCAGCAGCCGGACGGAACCACGCTGCTGATGGCGCACATCAACAGCCACGCCATCGCCCCGGCGCTGTTCCCGAAAATGAATTACGACGCGAACAAGGACTTCACGCCGCTGGTGCTGGTCGGCGTCACGCCCAACCTGCTGATCGGCAACGAGCAGCAGAAGTCGCGCACCGTGCAGCAGCTGGTCGAGGAGTGCCGCGCCAACCCCGGCAAGGTCAGCTTCGGCTCTGCCGGCGCCGGCTCGGCCCAGCACCTGGCGCTGGAGATGTTCAAGCTGCAGGCCAAGGTGCAGGCGCTGCACATCCCGTACAAGGGCTCCGGCCCGATGCTGACGGACCTGATCGGCAGCCAGATCAACTACAGCTTCGACACCATGACGGCGGCCACCCCGCACGTGAAGAGCGGCAAGGCGATCGCACTGGCGCAGACCCGCGAGAAGCGCGCCAAGGGCCACCCCAACGTGCCGACGATGGCCGAATCCGGCTTTCCCGGCTACGAGGCCACCACCTGGTACGGCCTGGCCGGCCCGGCGAAGATGAATCCCGCGATGGCCGGGCGGATGAACGAGGACGTCAACAAAGTCCTGGCCATGCCCGACGTGATGGAGAAGTTCGAGCAGTACGGCGCCGAGGACGGTGGCGGCTCCGCCGAAAAGTTCGCCGCCTTCATTCGCGGCGAAGGCGTGAAGTGGGCCAGGGTCGTGAAGGAAGCCCACGTGAAGATGGACGCGTAAGCGGCGGAGGATTTTCACTGTGATGAACCACAACACGGGCGCCGCCGGTGCCCGCGCAGGACGGCCGTTGCCGCTCGCCGGCGTGAAAGTGCTTGATATCTGCCAGGTGATGGCCGGCCCGTATGCGTGCATGCTGCTGGCCGACCTGGGCGCCGACGTGATCAAGATCGAACCGCCCAAGGGCGGCGACCAGACCCGCGGCGCCATGGGCTTCAAGATGAAGGGGGACGACAGCCTCGGCTTCCTGAACATGAACCGTAACAAGCGCAGCGTGATGCTCAACCTCAAGTCGGAAGCGGGCAAGGCGGTGCTGCTGCGGCTGGCCAGGGACGCCGACATCCTGATCGAAAACTACCGGCCCGGCGCGATGAAACGGCTGGGACTCGGCTACGAGGTGCTCAAGGAAGTGAACCCGCGCCTGGTCTACACCAGCATCTCGGGCTTCGGCCAGACCGGACCCTGGGCCGACCGGCCCGGCTTCGACCTGATGGCGCAGGCGATGTCCGGCGTGATGAGCGTCACCGGCTATCCCGGCGGTCCGCCGGTGAAGGCCGGCGTGCCGGTGGCCGACATCGGTTGCGCGCTGTTCGCGATCTACGGCACGCTGTCGGCCTACATCGGCGCCAAAAACAGCGGGCTGGGCCAGCACGTGGACGCGGCGCTGTTCGATTCGGCGATGGCGTTCTCGGTCTGGGACATCTGCGATTACTGGGGCACCGGCGTCGAGCCCCAGCCGCTGGGCACGTCCAACAAGATGACCGCGCCCTACCAGGCGATGGCCTGCTCGGATGGCTACTTCGTGATGGGCGCCAACAACCAGAAACTCTGGCAAAAGCTGTGCGCGCTGCTGGACCGGACCGAACTGCTGGCCGATCCGCGCTTCACGACCATCTCGCTGCGCCTTGCCAACCGCGCCGCGCTCGAGCAGGAACTGGAGCGCAGCTTCAAGCAGGAGCCCAAGGACTTCTGGGTGTCGACGCTGCTGGAGGCGGGCATCCCGGCCGGACCGATCCTCACCTATCCCGAGGCGTTCGGCAGCGAGCACGCCAAGGCCAGGAACATGCGGATGGAGATCGACCATCCGGTCGAAGGCAAGGTGCCCAATATCGGCTTTCCGGTAAAGATGTCCGGCACGCCGCAGCAGGTCCGCCGCCA